>NZ_JBEZKL010000168.1:0-14195 GCF_040704695.1 Streptomyces sp. NPDC048411 | reverse complement strand
GGTACGTCACCCCGCTCGAAACGAGGATCTTGCTCAGGCAGGACCTCACCCCCGCAGCCTAAAAACCCGCTGTCCAGGCCCCAGGGGGAACTTCAAGTGCCCCTCCCGGCAAGCTTTGCCCCGTTGCGCCGCCCAGCACGCCCGCTCGCTGCGTTGGCCAAAAGCCCTGGTAGCTCCTTCCCCAAGCTCTCAGCTTCGTTCGAGCAGGGGAGACCCATCCAAGGACTTACGGCCGCCTTGCGATCGCACGCACTGGACGACGCTCCTCACGGGGCAAACATTGCCGGTCACGGCAGAGATGTGGTTGATGCACATTCCGTCGGAGACGGCGGCACCGATCCTGGAACGCCGGCCCGCCCGGTAGCAGCCTGCGGTGGCCGCTGTCACTCGCCTGGCTGAGCCGCATCACCCGATGGCGTGGCGGCTCGGGGCTGCTTCGGTCGGCTTCGTAGCGGGTCAGACGCCTGCGCAGGTCGAGGTTCTCGCCCTGCGTGGCTTCCAGGGCCTTGCGGAGCCTCGTCACCTCCTCACGGTGAGCCTCCTGCTGCCGCGTGAGGCGGGCGCTCATCGTCCGCACGGCGGCCGAGGTCGATGAGTCGTCCGGAGGATCGGCAGGCCCCGCCGGAGTCGGCCCTGTCTTGGCGAGGTGTCGCTCGATCTGGGTACGTAGTTCAGGGCTCCGGTAGAGGAAGTCGGAGCTCCAACTGGCCTGGCGGGCCATTGCGGTGAAGCTGCAAGGGGAGGAGGGAGCAGGCCCGCGTGGACGCGGTGTCGCGTTCTGTCGACGTGACGTGCGGTGGCGTGCCTGCTTGTTTTGCCGACTGCCCCTTGCGTGCCCTCGCGAAACCCGGCATGGGACCGGGTGCCTGCTTCGGGTGCCTGTGTGTGCGGTTTGCTCTGGGTGGCTGGGTGTTTGGGTGGCTGGGTGGCTGGGTGGCTGGGTGGCTGTGTGGTTGGGGTGGGGGTTGGGGTTTGGTGGTGGGGGTGGTGGGGGTTGGTGGGTGGGGGTTGGTCTGTGTGGGTTGTTGAAACGACTATATGCGTGCCGGTGTTGGTTTGGTGTGGGGTGGGGGTGTCAGTGTTCATGGACTTCCCTGCGATGGTGAGGGTGTCATGAGATTGTTTCCCAGGTTTTTCGGGCAGTCGAAGGATTTGGCTGATGTGGTGGTGTTGCGGCGGCTTGAGGATTGTGTGGTGAGTGCTGGTTATTGGGTGGCGAGGATGCCGGGGGAAGCGGCTCGTCTGGTGCGCAGGGTGCGTGTGTATTCCTTGGTCGCGGCGGTGTTGTGTTTGGTGACGGGGCTTTTGGCCTGGCCGGTTATTGGTGGTTCGTCGCTGTTGACTGCGCAGGTGTTCGTGTCGGTGTTGTCGGGTTGTGCTGCGTTGGTGATTGTGGTGCCTTATGCGACTGGTTTGAGTGATCGTGGTGATGAGTGGATCCGGTTGTGCGGCACGTATGGTGCGGTGTATCGCGAGCTTGTGGAGGTGCGGGGGCGGTTGGCTGCCGGTTCTTTGGATGATCTTTCTGATGTGGTGGACATCATCCGCCGGTTCGAGGGTGTTCAGGAGCGCAAGGATGCGTTGGTGTTTGCGGTCGGGGAGGGGCGTCTGGGGGGTGTGTGTGGTGTGGGGGCGGTCGGGGGTGGTGGGCGGTGGGGGCGTGCTGGTCTGGGCGGGTTGCGTCAGATCACGGGTTCGTTGCTGCCGTCGGTGCGGGTGCGCCGGCCGGGTGGGCGGTCGGCGGGTGTTGATGAGGAGGCTGTTCTTGCCGCGCTTGTCTGTGTGTTGACGAGTGGGTGTGAGCCGCGGCGGGTGCGGCGGTTTTCCAGGGTTTCGTCGTTTGTGGTGTCGTGTTTGTTCCGGGTGCGGTCGCGGGGCGGGTCCGGGGTGGTGTCTTCGGTGGGTGGTGGGGGCCGGGTCCGTGGGGTGGGGTCTGCTGGTTCGTTGACGAGCCGTGCCGGGCTCGGTCCGGGTACGGGCCGTGGGGGCGGTGACCGTGCGGGTCTTGGCCCTGCGGGTGGTGATGGGCGGGGTTCTGCGGTGCGGCTGGTGCGCGACGCTGCCGGTGTGCCCCTGGTCCTTGGCGTTTCGGCGGCCGGCGCCCAGGATGCGGGGGCCTGAGACCGGCCGGAGCCCTGTCCGGGGCGGGTTTCGGGCCTTGGGGGTGCGTCTTGGAATCGGGGTGAGGACACCGGCTGGCCTCGGTGCCTTCTGTGGTCGGTCCATGACTACCCGATGAGGACACCGGCTGGCCTCGGTGCCTTCTGTGGTCGGTCCATGACGACCCGCGTTCGTGCCTGGGTGCGGGGCTGTTTCGCTGGGAGGCAGGCGGGGGCGTCGGTGTGTTCGTCTGGGCCGTGTGGCGTGGGGGCGGGGTTGTGGCGGGGCGGGGTGCGAGGGGCGTGTTGTCGATGTGACGTGTTCTCTTCATGGCTGGCTGCCTGCGGTGATTGCGCACGGTGACCCTCCCGGGTGCGTAAGCGGGGCAGCGCTGGTTGGCTGCGATGTGTCCCACCCTCACCTCCCCAGGAGTGATGATGAGCGTTGCAGGCGAGTCCGCCAGTCGTGCGCAGCAGATGCAGGACAAGGTCCGTGAGCTGAACGAGCGTGCCGAGCAGACGAGCGATCCCAAGGAACGCCGCAGGCTGCACGACGAGGCCCGGCGCATGCAGGAGCAGTCCATGAAGGAGGGCGGACGCGGGGCCGAGGGCAGGCCCGGGCGTCGTGCCGGCGGCCGGAAGGACGACCTCCCGCCCCGGTGACGCACCGTTGGCGTGCCGTGGTACCGGTGGCCTCCCTCCGCAGTGCGGGGGGAGGCCGTCCGTGCTCGGTGATGGTGTGCGGGATGGTGGGGGCCGTTTCCGGTTCCAGGGGGTGATGGCTGTGAGGCCGGGTGCCGGACCGCCGGGCCCGGCCCCGGGCCCGCGTCCGGCGGGCTGCGAAGGCGGTGATGGCGGCGATGGCGTGCTGCGGCGGCTCGGGAACTGTGTCGAGGCGGCGCCTTCGTCGGCCTGCGGCGAGTTGTTCTGCCTGGTCGGTGGGCAGGGCGAGGCCATGTGAGGGTGAAGAACTCAAGGGCAGGGGCGAGGGAGCCCGTCGATCGCCCGGGCCGGCAGGCCCGCTTTGGCAGCACATCTGGATGGACGTGGCTAAGGACTTGGTGCCGTGCCGATTGCCGGTGGTCTTCGGGAACGGGTAGCGGACCGCGCCGGTGGGGCCGAGGTTCCACTGTTCGCGCACCCGGGCCTGCTGTTCCCGGACGGTCTCGACGACGTCGCGGCCGACGAGGATGGTGTTCGGTGCCCTGTCGGTCTTTGTCTGCTGGTAGTGCAGGCGGGCGACCATACCGCCCTCGGGGACTGTGGCGGGGGTCGGGCCGGGGATGTCGGAGAGCGGTTCGAAGTCCAAGGAGCGCTTCGGGCGGCAGACCGGTGCTCTCGGTTTCCCGGACTGCAGGCGCGGGACGAACCCACTCGGCGGCCCTGCAGTGCCACCCGGCTCGAACGGTGCTCGGCCGCCGTCTCTACGAGAATGTCCCGGGCCTCCTCCCGGCCTGATGCCGGCCGGCGATCGCCCGGACCGTTGTCCCGGTCGGCGTGCTGGGCAGGGTGAACAGCAACGACAGCAGGCCTGGATGGAGGTCCTGCCGTCAGCGCCGATCACATGCTCGTTCGCGCCGAGTATTTCGCCGTTCCGGGCCCGGCCGGGCACCTCGCTGTTCCGGGCCCGGCCGGGCACCTCGCTGTTCCGGGCCCGGCCGGGCACCTCGCCGTTCCAGGCCCAGTCGCAGCGTCATGACGATCAGCGCGGCGATGGCGAACCCGCTTCCTGTCCAGGTGAGTTGACGGGCACCGTACTCGGTCATGACCCAGCCCCCGACCGCGGTTCCTATGGTGATGCCGAGGTTCGAGAACGAGATGAAGAGGCTGTTGCCGAACTCGGGCGCGTCGGCGGCGTCCCTGCCCAGCCAGCTCTGGCTCACGATGAGCCCGCCCGAGTGCACGGCCCCCCAGACCAGTACGGCCGCAACCATCGGCGTGAACATGGGGCCGACGGCGTACAGGAGCACGTAGACGAGCAGGCACAGGACCGGGTAGGCGACCACGGTACGCAGGAGGCTGCGCCGCAACAGAGCGCCGAAGGCGAAGTTCCCGAGGATCATCACCATCCCGAACGCCATCAGCATGGCGCTGACCCAGGTGCCGTCCATGTGCGTGACCTGGCCCAGGTACTCGGCGAAGTAGCCGTAGACCGAGAACATCGCGGCGAAGACGAAGACGACGGACGCAATGGTCAGCCACATCCGGATCCGCTTGAGAACGCTCAACTGGGCACCGTAGGAAACCCGTTGCCCGACGGGCATCGGCGGTACGAACCGCAGGATGCCGAGGAAGGCGATCAGGTTGACGAGCGCGCCGAACCAGAACGCCGACGCCAGGGACACATGCTCGGCGAGGTACGAGGTCAGCGGCACACCGAAGGCGAAGCCGACGGTGACACCGCCGAACACGGTCGTCGTGGCGCGGGTCGCGTCCTCGGCGGGCACCAGCCGTGCGGCGGTCGCGAGCGCGACCGCGAAGAACACCGGGTGGAAGAGGGCGGGAACGACGCGGAAGGCCAGCATCACCTCGTACTGCGTGGTGAGCGCGTAGACGGCGTTGGAGACGGCGAACACCGCGATTGCGGCGGCGAGCACCTTCTTACGGTCGATGCCGGAGGCGAGCAGTGTTGTGAACGGCCCGGACACGGCGATGACCAGGGCAAAGGCCCCGACGAGCCACCCCGCGGCGGACGGCGTGACACCGAGCTCGGCCGAGACCTGGGGGAGCACGCCGACCATGCCCATCTCGGTGGTGATGATCCCGAACACGCCCAGGGCGAGCACCAGGACGGTGAGGGAGGTCTTCCTCATCGCAACCTTTCATCAAATCTAGAAAAATAGATGTATCGGGGCATGGCGCGGGAGTCGGTCGGGCTGCGGGCAGGGTGCGGTCGGGCTGCGGGCAGGGTGCGGGCGGGCTACAGTTCGTCGCGGACGTGCGTGGCGAACTCGGCGATCACTGGTTCGTTGCGTCGGTAGTAGGTCCATTTGCCGATGCGTTCCGAGGTGAGCAGCCCCGCGTCCTTCAGGGTCTGCAGATAGCCGGACACCACCGACTGGGCCAGCCCGGCACGCTTGTGGATGTCGCCGACGCACACGCCGATGTGGAAGCCGAGCCCCTGCTGCCGGTAGGAGTCCTCGTCGAAGTACTTCGCCGGATCCTTGAGCCATTGCATGAACTGCAGGCGTGCGGGGTTGGCGAGTGCCTTGTGCACGGCCAGGGGGTCCATCGCTCTGCCTCTCCGTCCGACTCTCCATGGAACACATCTAGCTTTCGCGATATGTAGCGGCAAGTCAAATCGTGTGATCTCCCGTCGACGTGCTTGCCCAGGCCTCGGGACGGCCCTTGCTCGCCGCCGCCGTGGAGCGGCTGCACTCGCATCTGCATCTGTTCAGGCTCAGCGCCGTCACGGGTGGGAGCCCGGCGACGGTTCTGGAGCACGGCCGCATTCTGCGGGCCGTGCTCCGCGGCAGCCCCGAGCGCGCGTCGCAGGCCATGAGCGAGCATCTGACGCTCAGCCTGCAGCGCCGGCTCGGCCGGTACGGCGACACGGTCAAAGCGGATGCCCTCCCACCCGCCGCGACCGGGTAGACAGGCGCCGCCATAGTGCTCCACGCGGATACGGCCCGCCGTCGCAGCAGCCAGGACGGCGCAAAGCGGAACACCGATGACGGGCCATTTGGGCCGGGCCGGACAGCGATGAGGGGGGTCATTCAGCCTGGGCGGGCTGGAAACGGTTTCGATGACGGTCATTCAGGGAGGGGTCTTCTGCATCTTCGATGACGGTCATTCAGGGCGGGCGCGTCGACGGAAGTCAGTCGGGGCGGCGGGGGTGATCGACGGTTACCGGCGGCCCGTGATCCGGGGGCATGCTGCCGACAGGGTGACCGGGCGTCAGTGAGTCGCCCGGAAAGCCTAATGATGCGCCAGGCGTGCTCGCTGCGAGAACTCTTGACGGATCATCAGATAAGCATTGGTGTGTGAGAAGTGCCGTGCGTACACCCGGTCGGCCCTGGGGGGCCGCACCTGCGTCATTTCCGATATGACAGCTTATGGGGTCGTCAGTACGTTCGTCTCAGTTCGGCTGCCCGGCCGACGGCGTCTCTGAGACAGGAAGAAGTGACATGACCACGCGTACCGTCGCCGTGGCCGCCGCCGCAGCAGGCGCAGCGGTCCTCGCCACCACCGGCATCACCTACGCCTCGGCGGCCGGGCCCGCCCAGGCCGCCCCGTTCGTCCAGCAGGCCGCTCCCGCGATGGCTCCTGCCGGTGGTGGCAGCGGCGGGAGGGGCGAGGGGGGCGAGGGCCGCGACCGCGACCGTGACCGTGACCGTGACTACGACGACGGCTACGGCTACGGCTACGGCTACGGCTACGGGGAACAGGGGCGGATCCACTTCAACGAGCGGACGTACTCCGCTCACACGGACGGCTGCATCACCGTGGTCAGCGGCCTGGGCTCGCGGAGCTTCAACGTCCGTAACGACAGCCGCAAGACCGTCGAGGTCTTCAGCGGGGCGACCTGCGACAACGGTTCCCCGATCGCGACGGTCGGCCCCTGGAGCACCACCACCGGTGTCACGCCCGACTTCGTCCGCGGCGGCGTGTTCGTCCGCAACGGTGTCGTGGGCAGCTTCCGGGTCGTCGACAACTACCGCGACAGGTGGTAACAGAGCCGCCTGCATCCCATGGAAACCCCGGCCCGTCGGAATCGGGCCGGGGTTTCCGGCATACGGGGGGCACATCGCGGCGGTGCCCGGTCCCTGGCGGCCGCACCACGTGCGCGGCCCACGCCCGGTGCCCCATAACACCTGCTACGCCATACTAAGTGTTTACCGAGTGCCCCGCGTGTCGCGCTAGGCGGACTCGGCCGGCCGCAGTCCTGCGAGCCCGGTCCCAGGTGCCCGGTCGTGCGGCCGTGGTGCGTGCAGCCGCAAGGCGCAGGAGGAAGCCCACGCGAAGGGGGTCCCCGTGTTGCGAGGACCATGGGGGAGCCGGCGGCCGACGCCAGGGCGCACAGGTGCGTGCCGGGCCCCGCGGGCCCGGCACGACCCGGACGACAGGGGCGCGGGTCCTGTCGTCGAACTGCTGTCCGCCCGCGGCGTCGGGCCCGCACGCTCGCTGTCTGAGCGCCGCGCACACCGCGGTCGCACCCGCGCCCGGCCGTGCCGGGCCCGCTGGTGCGGGCCCGGCACGGCCGGGGGACCTTGCGGGAGTGTCCCGACCCTTGTCCGCCGGTGCGGGTGCGGGCACATCGGGGTCCGGGCGGAGCCGGGCCGCCAGGCGTACGGCGGTGTGCGCGCTGCCGGCGGGCCAGGCGGTCGGCCGGCTCAGCCCCTGCCTTTTGAGGCCACCGCCCGGCCGCGCGCGGTGGCCTCAAAGGTGCGGTCCGGACCGACGACCGGTGCCTGCGGCCATGCCCCGGCGTCGCAGGAGACCTGCCCGGCCGGGGCGCCGTGCGGCTGGGCAGCTGGCGCTGCCGGTGTCCTCCTCAGGGCTCATGGCCGGCGCCCCTGCCCGCTTGTCCTGGTTCCGGGATCACCTTTGCCGCGAACCACGGCACGGGCGCGGGCGGGTGCACCGCACTCGCCCCGCTGGTGTCTTCTGCCGTGGGGCCGGCGCCCGCGGACGGGCTCAGGCCCGCGCGGGCGGGTGCCGCCACAGGTAGCCGCCCGCCGTGGCGGCCAGCAGCGTCACGCAACCTGCGAACACCAGGCCCGCATTGCGCAGCCCCAGTGTCACCGCCAGCGCCCCGATCCCGATGACGGGCACCGAGATTCCCCCGTACGCGACGACGAAGAACGCCGAGATGGTGGCGCCCCTGTGGGTGCTTGGAGCCAGCGTGCTCACCACGGTCAGGCCCGCCCGGAAGGCCAGGCCCTGACCGATGCCGCCCGTCACGGCACCCACCAGGAGGACCGGCAACGACGCCAGCAGCAGGGACGCCCCCACCGCGAACAGGCCGGCCACCAGCACCAGGCAGCCGACGGGCAGGGCATTGCGCGTGCCGACGCGGCCCATCAGCAACTGCCCGCAGGCCGAGGCACAGAAGACGCAGAAGACGACGGCACCGGACACGGCCAGGTTGTGCACGCCCAGTGTCTGGGTGAGGAAGGCCGGCGCGACCGCGGTGAACAGGCCCAGCAGCGAGAACCCGGCGAAGGCGGCGAGCGCGCAGGGCGCGAACACACCGCGTACCTCGGCCGGGACGACCATGCCCTGCGGCCGCAGCGGGGGCCTGGCCCTGCCGCGGTGCACGGTCTCGGGCAGCAGCGAGGTGACAGCCACCGCGGCCGCCAGGAGCGCCAGATGGGTCAGGAACGGCAACTGCAGCGGCCATGGCGCGTACTGGGCCAGGGCCCCCGCGACCAGGGGGCCGAGTCCCAGGCCGCCCATGTTGGCCGCGGTCGCCGCGAATCCCGCGCGCTCACCGCGCCCGGCGGGTGCCAGTTCCAGTACGGCGGCCGTGCCCGTACCGCTGAGCAGTCCGGCGCAGAACCCCGACAGGACACGACCGGTGAACAGCAGCGGCAGCCCGCCCTCGAGCAGGAAGCACACCGCGCTCAGCGCGGCCAGCCCCAGCGCGCACAGCAGGACCGGGCGACGGCCGAGAACATCGGAGAAGCCGCCGGCCCACAGCAGCGCGGTGATCACACCGATGGCATAGACGGCGAACACCACGGTGACGATCAGTTCGGAAAAACCGATCTGCTCACGGTAGAGCCCGTACAGCGGCGTCGGCAGGGTCGTGCCCATCATCCCGACCGCGAACACACCCGCCGCAGCCAGATATCCGGGCCGGACGGTGCCCTGCTGACGACCCGTTTCCTGGTTGGTCACAACTCACCATAGGCATCGGGCGAGCCGCGCACAGGCGTCGGCTTCGCCGCCGACGGGCCGGTGCACAAGCGCCACCAGCACAGCGGAGCCTGCGCCGCCCGCTGCTGCCACCGGCCCGCCGGCCCCGCTCATCACCCTCGCCCGGCCAGGATCTTGCCAAGCGGATTCCCCACGGCCCCCAAGCCCACCGCCGGTACGTGGGGGAGCGGGCGGCCATCGGGCAGCGCCGGCAGCCCACCGCCGGCACCGCTGAACGGGAGACACCGGAAGGCCCGTGCGCAGACCCATTCGTTCGGTACCACCCGGCCGCACGGCAGTGGCGACCCCATTCGGCCCCGTCTGCCGCGCGGCCGCACCGCAGCGGGAGGGATCGGGGGCAGCATGGAAGCGGAAGCCCGCCCGGGAGCCCTTCGCACGTCGACCGGGCGGGCCGCCGTTGCGCAGCCCGCCTTGTTGCCGGCGGCCGCCGCACACGGCCATGGCGGTGGGCCGGGGTGGGCAAGGCAGCGCTGCCGGCCGGCCCGGACAGCACCGACCAGGCCCGCCAGCCAGGCCGCCACCGCCCGCGCCGCCCCCGGGAGCACCACCGCGGGCGGGGGCAGGCCCGCAGACGGACCGTGGATGTCAGGACCTGCGCGGGGCCACCAGACCGGATTCGTAGGCGAGGACGACGAGTTGGGCGCGGTCGCGGGCGTGGAGCTTGTTCATGGCCCGGTTGATATGGGTTTTCGCGGTCAGCGGGCTGATCACCATGTGATCGGCGATCTGGTCGTTGGACAGGCCCCTCGCGACCAGGGCGACGGCCTCGCGTTCACGGCTGGTCAGCTCGTCCAGCCCGGTGCCGCAACTGGCGGGGAGCGGCTGGGTGACGTACCGGTTGATCAGCTTGCGGGTGATCGACGGCGCGAGCAGGGCGTCACCGCGCGCGGCGACGCGGACGGCGTGCAGGAAGTCTTCCGGCACGATGTCCTTGACGAGAAATCCGGCAGCGCCGGCACGCAGCGCGTCGAAGACGTATTCGTCAAAGCCGTAGTTGGTCAGGATGACGACGTGCACCCCGGCCAGGGCCGGGTCCGCGGCGATACGCCCGGTCGCCTCGATGCCGTTCATGACCGGCATCTGGATGTCGAGGAGCGCGACGTCGGGCAGGTGCTCCCTGGCCAGCGCCAGACCCTCCATCCCGTCGGCGGCCTCGGCCACCACCTCGATGTCGTCCTCGACGTCGAGAAGCGCACGGAATCCGCTGCGAAGGAGCGGCTGGTCGTCGACCAGCAGGACACGGATCATGACGTTCGGGCCACGGGGAGTTCGGCCCGGACGGTGAAGCCGCTTTCGCCACGCGGTTCGGCGCGCAGCCGACCGCCGAGGGCGGTGACGCGTTCGCGCATCCCGAGCAGCCCGACACCAGGCACCAGGGCGGTGTCCAGCGTGGCCTTGCCGTCGTCATCGACCCATACGACCAGCACATCGGGCCGGTAAGCGATCCGCACCGACGCGGTAGCGGCACCGGCATGCCGGGCGACATTGGTCAGCGACTCCTGAACGATCCGGTAGGCGGTCCGGCCCACCGCGGCCGGCACGTCGTACCGCTGCCCTTCGATCGTCAGCGTCGCGTCCAGGCCGATGGTACGGGCCCGTTCCACCAGTTCCGGGACGTGGCCGAGCCCGTGCGGCGGGGTTGTGCCGTCGTCGCGCAGCGCCTCCAGGGTCGCACGCAGCTCCCGGGTCGCCTCACGCCCGGCCTCCTGGATCGCAAGCAGGGCCTTTGGCACCTGCTCGCCGCGCCTGCGGGCCAGGTGGACAGCGACTTCGGCCTGCACCTTGATGACCGAGATCTGGTGGGTGAGCGAATCGTGCAACTCCCGCGCGATGTGCAGCCGCTCCTCATCAGCGCGACGCCGCGCGGTCTCCTCCCGGGTCCGCTCGGCTTCGTCCGCCCGCCGCTCGGCCTGCCGCAGCGCCTCCCCCGCGGCGCCGGCCGCGATCAGCCAGGCTATCTCCAGGGCGCCGCGGGCCTGCGCGAACGCCTCGCCCACGTTGTGCAGGCCCGACGCCAGGGCCGCCAGCGGGAGAGCGGCCAGCATGCACACGCTCGCCACCACCGTGATGACGCGGTGGCCCTCCCGCATAGCGGCGTACACCGCGAACAGGTACGCGACGGCAGGCACGTCGAAACCGGCCGCCTGGTAACCCACCGCACACAGCGCGGTGACGGCCAGCACAAGAACCGGAGCCCGGCGGCGCGCGGCCAGCCCCAGGCCACCGGCCGCCAGCAACGCGTAGCCGAGCAGGCCGAGGTTCGTGGCGGAGCCCTCCCCGGACACCCCGGCGGCCAGCAGCGCCGCCGCCACGCCGACGGCGATCGCCCCGTCTGTGACATCGGCCGGGACACCGAACCGTCCTGTGCTCATGCCCGCACCCTAACCGGCCGCCGCTGCAGGCGAGTCCCGCTCACGCACGAGCGGCCGGCTACCACGCCCGCAGTACCTGCGCGGCGCCTGCGGCATCCGCGGTAGCCGGGTGCGCCATCGGCGGCAGCGCAAAGTGTCCGCGTCTGCGGGACGACAGGTGGCGGGTGCGGCGGACAGGATCAGGCGACGTTCAGTAGTGACAGGACAAGGAGCACCTCATGTCAGTCGGATCTGCGCTTGCCGCACCGGCGTCCGCGCACGCCTTGGTCCAGCAGGCCGCCGCCAGTTCGTACACCGTGACCCCCGAGCGGATCTGGGCCAGCACGGCCGCGATGCTGGCGCTGATCGGGGTGCTCCTCGGCGGGCTGGCTCTGGCCCGCTCCGCCGGCCGTATCCGCACCGGCAACGGGCGAGCCGCGGCCATGGTGGCCACGGCGGCGGGGCTGATCGCCGTGGTCAACGGC
This sequence comes from Streptomyces sp. NPDC048411, assembly GCF_040704695.1. Classification (NCBI taxonomy): domain Bacteria; kingdom Bacillati; phylum Actinomycetota; class Actinomycetes; order Kitasatosporales; family Streptomycetaceae; genus Streptomyces; species Streptomyces sp. NPDC048411. The sequence goes on along the minus strand of NZ_JBEZKL010000168.1, from coordinate 2,378 downwards.
GGGCTGGTGGTGGTCACCGCCGACGGTGGTCCCGGCACCGGCAACGGAATAGTCGGTGGCTTCGTGGCCGTGGTGATCGGGCTGATCGGCGTGTTCCTCGGCCGGCGGGCTCTGGCCCGCTCCCGCCGCACCGCCTGACCGGCTGAACGCAGCGAATACGAGCGCGCATCCGGTTCTGCCCGAAGACCGATCAGAAGCCGCCGAGTGCCGGCGCTGCCGAAACTCGTGAACTCTTCGACTCACTGACGGACGCTCACTGCCTCCCGAACCGGTGCACAAGTGCTGTCCGTTCTCGGGGCAGGCACAAATTTCCGTGAAGACGATCAGCAGCGTTCGGCTCGTCGTCAGACAGAGCTGTGGTGTTCAGCCGGCCCGAGTGATCGTGCGGGGGCATCCGACCGCCCAGGCCGGACCAGGCACCCGAGGACGTGAGGGAACCCGCCCACCCACAACGGACCACGCCCCTGGAGGGCCGTCGCCGAGCGGGACGCGAAAGCGGGAACCCAGTGCATCCAACACCGTTCGGGATGTGCCCAGTACACAGCGGTGGGTACAAGACTCACTCATGCACACTGGTGAGGAACGGTGTAGCTCAGACCACCTGTGGCTGCCGGAGCGGGAGAACGCCTGCGGCACCTGCCGCGAAGCGGCGGGTGCCATCGATGAACGCTGGCCGCAGTCCATGAGAGATGAGGATGCGCGGTTCAGCGTGGCCCGGCGACCGGCCACCGGATAGGGGTGCCCGAGTCCGCCCTGCGTGAACGGGAGGCTACGAGTCCTTCCAGTTCGGTGTGGAATCCCGGGTGAGCCTGCGGCTCATCAGGGCCGCAGCCAGAACACCGGCCGTCCTGGCGACCAGAAGGTCGTCGGCAGCGGCGTCCCGGCCGGGCTTGGTGGTCATGACGGCCAGGACCACCGGCGGGCGGCCGGGGGGCCAGGCGATGCCGGCGTCGTTGTTGCCGCCGTAGCTGCCGCTGCCGGTCTTGTCGGCAAGGGTCCAGCCGGCGGGAAGCCCGGCGCGGAAGCGGTCACCGCTGGTGGTGTTGGCGAGCAGCCAGCCGGTGAGCAGCCGGCGGTCGCGGGGGACGAGCGCGTCGCCCAGGACGAGGCGGGCATAGGTCCGCCCGATCGCGCGAGGTGTCGTGGTGTCCGTCTCGCGCCATGGCTCCGCCGAGTTCAGCTCGGGCTCCCACCGGTCGAGACGGGTGACCGGGTCACCGATGGAGCGGCACAGGCGGGTGATGGCGGTGGGGCCGCCCAGTTCCCGCAGCAGGAGGTTGGCCGCGGTGTTGTCGCTGTGCGTGATGGAGTACCTGCACAGGTCGGCGACCGTCATCCCGCGGGAGAGGTTCTCGGACCTGCCGGTGACCGGCGAGTGGCCGCAGGCCTGCACGTACGGCGCGGTGTAGCGGATACGGCGGGCCAGGAACTCGCCGCCGCGGTCCAGATCGCGAAGGACCGCAGCCGCGCCGATGGTCTTGAACAGGGAGCACATCGGGAAGCGCTCGCCCGCCCGGTACACCACCGTGCGGCCCGTGGCGGTGTCATGGGCGTACGCGCCGAGCCGGGCGCAGTGCTCCCGCTCCAGGGCGCGCAACTGCCCGGTGACCCGGGCCGCCGCGCCGGGCGCGGCTGAGGCGGCGTGCGCGGGGGGCGGCGGGGACACAGCGGCCGGGGCGGCTGCGGCCCCTGCGGCCAGGGCGGCCCCGGCGGCCAGGACCGTCCGGCGGGTCGCACGGGCTTTGATGGATCGCACAGTCATGTGCCTTCCTTCGTACAGCAGGACGTCTGCCATGACATCAGCTCCCGCCCGGCCGGCCGCAATGACCGCACCGACCGCTGCCCGGGTGCCGCCGGCCGTCAACCCCTCGACGCCGTGCGGCCCGGCATCGCCACCCGCTGCGGCCGGGGCGGCTGAGGAACGGCGAAGCCGGCCTCCGCGATTGCCGGGGCCGGCTGGTGTGGTGGTGTGTCAGGCGGTCTCGGTGAGCGCCTTGCGACGGGGCGGCAGTGCGCGTGCGGTCACGGCGAAGGCCACGGCGGTGAACGCGGCGGCGGTCAGGAAGGCTGCGCGGGCACCGGGCACGAACGCGCCGGGACACCTGCAACCCGCCACCGCCGGCCCACCGAGCTCGCGGGCCGGCTGTCCAACACCCGCATCAACAACCGTGCGGGTCAGTGCATCTGGGCCGGGCCCCGTCTGCGGGGTGCTGATCCGGCACGCCGCGATGTCTGGCGCACACACCTGCGCAGCCTGGCCCCCCGGGCTGCCCGTGGGGCACTCGGTCAGTAGGCCGAGTTGACGTGGTCGATGGAGCCGTAGCGGTGGGCGGCGTAGTTGGCGGCGGCGGTGATGTTGGCGACCGGGTCGTAGATGT
>NZ_JBEZKL010000167.1:0-14569 GCF_040704695.1 Streptomyces sp. NPDC048411 | reverse complement strand
ACCACGGCAACGCCCGCGCCACCTCGCCCAGCGCCCCCGGGAACAACGTCAGCGGAAGCAGCATCCCCGCACTCCCTGTCGCGGGGGAGGCCGTTACAGAGGCGGAGGCTCCTGCTGCCCCCGGTCAACCGGCCCCCGGCCGGACAGCACTTCGCCGTACGCCTGCATGAGATCCGGCAGCCGCAGCGTCGCCAGATCGTCGCGGGTGGGCACCGTCGCGTACCCGGAGAGCCGCAAGTCCCGGTACGCGCAGCTCTTCTCGTACAGCGTGCGCAGGAACCGTCCGTTGCCCAGTTCGTCGATCCAGCCCTGGTCGACGACATGGCCGCTGATCGAGCGCAACTCCTCCAGGGACTCCTCGTCCCACACGTCGTCGTTGTCCGCGGCCAGTACCTCGCCGATCGAGGTGAGTTCCAGCGGCCGGTAGCTGGGGAAGTCCACCCGGGTGGTGAACCGGGAGGAGAGTCCGGGGTTGGTGGCCAGCAGCCGGTCCATGCCTTCGGGGTAGCCCGCGAGGATGACGACGAGATGGTCCCGGTTGTCCTCGGCCCGCTTGAGGAGGACCTGCAGCGCCTCGTCCCCGTACGCGTCGCCCTTGCTGTAGCCGGAGTTGGAGAGGCTGTACGCCTCGTCGACGAACAGCACCCCACCGAGCGCAGAGTCGATCAGCTCATTGGCCTTGACCGCTGTCTGTCCGAGGAACTCGCCGACCAGATCGGAGCGTTGGGCCTCGACGAGATGGTCCCCGCCGAGCAGCCCCAGCGCGTAGAAGACCCGGCCCAGGATGCGGGCCACTGTGGTCTTCCCGGTGCCCGAGGGGCCGGAGAAGACGAAGTGGCGCTTCGGCGGCTGGACCGGGAGCCCCTGACCGGCCCGCAGCCGCGCCATGTTCAACTGCGCGGATAATGCCTTGACCTGGCGCTTGACCGGTTCGAGGCCGACCATCCGCTCCAGCTCCGCCAGCGCCGCGGCGAGCAGCGCCGGATCGCTGGGCCCCGCCGGGAATGCCTGCGAGGACTGGCCGGGCACGGCGGTCTTCTTACGCGCCCCGTCTGCGCGAGGAGGCACCCCGGCGCTCGGCAGGTTCTGCGGATCGACGCCGGGCCGTAGTTCCCGCCCGCCCACCGGATCGGTGCCGAGCAGCGGGTCCCCGTCCGTCAGCACCTCCGCGGCCGTGGAGTCGGCGCCCAACCCGGTCAGCGACACGGACGCGAGACCCGCCACCTCGTCGGAGCCTTCGAGCCCGTCGTAGTCCGCGATCGCGGCGAGCCGCGCCGAGGTGTCCATGAAAGCCGGGTCGATCCGGTGCACCGCCCGGTAGAGCGGCAGGGCGGCCGCGCTGCGCCCGGTGCCCTCGTGCGCGCGGGCCAGCCAGTAGCGCAGCTCCTTGCGCTGTGGCTGTTCGCTGCGGCAGCGCATCAGCGCGGTGGAGAGGAGCGGCTCGGCCTGCCCGTACATCTCCAGCCGCACTCGCGCCATCCCGCCGAAGAGTCCCGCCTCGATGCCGAGCAGCGGATCGTCGACGAGCTGCTCGGTGTGGCGGACGAGCTGTTCCCAGTCCTTGACCAGATACGAGCGGCAGGCGTGCAGAAACCGCACCTGAGGGTCCGCGTCCACGGGTGGCAGTCCTGCCAGCGCCCGGTCCAGCTCAGGGACATGGCGTCCGTCCAGCCAGTGCGAGGCGTGCGCGAGCAGCAGGTCGCGCGGGCTCTCCAGCACGGGCTGTACCCACCAGCCCAGCCAGTACCAGGAGTTGAGCGTGCGCCGATGGCGGGTGCGCTGTTCGCCGAAGCGCTCGCGGTGGCGGTACATCCGCAGCAGCGCGGTCGTCGTGTCGATCCGCAGGGCATGGAGGCCGAGCCAGCCGTCCGCCATGCCGGGATCCAGCCGCACCGCCGCTCTGAACTCCTCCTCGGCCTGCGGGTAGGCGCCCATCGTGTAGGCGTCCACGCCGCGCAGCCAGGCGAGGTCGGCCGGGGCCTGTGCGCCCTGCGTGCCGATGTCCATCAGGTCCCCCACAAGCCGTGCCCCCAGGTTGTCCCGCCGCACGACCTGCCCGTCCATGCGGGCTGAACCATGCTGCCGTGGACGGGAATTGACCGCACCGAGAGGCATCGTACCTGCGCAGGTGGTGCGCGACTAAGAGGCCGAGAACATAGGCCGCCCCACCTATGTGCTCGGCCTCCAAGGGCGCCGCAAGCAGAACGGGGGCCGTGACCGAGGGTGAGCGGAATACGGTGAACAGCCGTACGAAAGGGGGTGCGGGGACAGAACGAAGCCCCCGATCACGGGGGAACAACCGGGGGCTTCGCGTCTATGAGGGCTCCGAAAAGCCGCACATTGAGAACGTAAGACCTGTACCGCCCCCGGGTCAAGCGGAGTTGAGGCACTTCCGGACCGTTTTCCGACTGGTCAGTAGGTCGCGCCCGGACGCTCACGGTGGGTGACGGAGCGGTTCGTTCCTGCTGTCGCGCGGGGTCCTTCCAGCCACTCGTACCCCACAGGCAACTGGCGTACCAGAGCATCCGCGTACGGACGCGACGGATCGGCGGCGAAATGTCGTTGCTCGGCCGCGGTCCACCCGTCCCAGAAGGCCGAAAGTGCCGGCCCGTCCCTCCGTCGGCCCCGCTGCCAGGATGCCAGGGGGTCGAGCTCCATCCACCACAGCCGGGCGAGATGCTCGCGCAGGGCCCGGCGGCCGGCGCCCACCCCCTCGATCAGTACCACCGGTGCCGGTTCCAGCGTCCGTGGTGGGCCGAGGCGCCGGGCTGTCCAGTCGTACGGCGCGTAGTGCGCGGTCTCCCCGCGCGACAGCGGGCCGATCACCTGGTTCCGGAGCCGGTCCGCCCAGCCGAACAACTCCTCGTGCGTGGCCAGGTCGTCCAGATGCAGCACGGGCGCGTCCCCGAGCGCCACCGAGAGGCGGGAGGCGAGAGTGCTCTTGCCCGAGCCCGCATGACCGTCGACGGCGATCAGCCGCACGGGTCCGCAGGACGGCGGCAGGGTGATCAGGCGCGAGGCGAGGCGGGCGAGGTCGTTCATGCGGACCAGCGTACGAGGCGATGCGGAGCAACCGCAGGTCACGCCAGTGGGCCAGACCAATATTTGTTCCGCGGCGCGAGGTGAATCGCTGGCCCAATCCGGCCGCGAACCGCAATAGTTGGCGCACTGTCGTGCACCCGCAGCCCCATTCCGCCAACGACCGGGGGTCTCGCCCATGAACAGACCGACTTCACGCAGAACCGTGCTGACCGCCGCGCTTGCCGTGGCCGCCGGCGCCGGCACGGCGGCGTCCGCAGGCTCCGCGGCCGCCGCGCCCTCGCTCGCCTCGCCCCCCACGCCCTCAGCTGCCGCGTCCCTGGTGGACAACCATTCCTGGCGTACGTACACCGACTGGCGCAGCGGTTCCGGCGCAGGGACGCGCGCCGTCGCGGGCCGACGGCCCGGACTGGTGATCGGCACCCCGCAGGGGCATACCGACTACACGGACCCGCACACCGGGAAGACGGCGGCCTGGGAGTACGCGACCTGGACCTCGCCGCGCCACCGCTCGTCGGTCCCGGCCACCGAGGTGATCGCGTCCTGGAACGCGGACGCCCCGGCCGGCACCTGGATCCAGATCGAGCTGTGCGGCCGCTACTCGGACGACACCGAGACCCCTTGGTACGTGATGGGCCGCTGGGCGGCGGGCGACGGCGACATCCGCCGTACCTCCGTCGACGACCAGACCGATGGCAGAAGCTCGATCTGGACGGACACCTTCTCGGTGGACGACGCGGCGAGCGGGCTGCGGCTGGTGTCCTACCGGCTGCGGCTCACCCTCTACCGGACCCCGGGCAGTCGCCTCACGCCGACCGTGTGGCGGCTCGGCGTGATGGCCTCGGACATCCCCGACCGGTTCACCGTGGAGCCCAGCACGCCGGGCCTCGTCAGGGAACTGCCGGTGCCGCGCTACTCGCAGAATGTGCACGCCGGCCAGTACCCGGAGTACGACAACGGCGGTGAGGCGTGGTGCAGTCCCACCTCCTCGCAGATGATCATCGAGTACTGGGGGCGGAGGCCCACCACCGAGGATCTCGCCTGGGTGAAGCCGGGCCTCGCGGACCCGCAGGTCTGCCACGCGGCCCGCTTCACGTACGACTACCAGTACGAGGGCTGCGGCAACTGGCCGTTCAACGCCGCCTATGCCGCCACGTACGACGGCATGAGCGCGGTGGTGACCCGGCTGAGTTCGCTGACGGACCTGGAGACGCTGATCCGGGCGGGCATCCCGGTCATAACGTCGCAGTCGTTCCGCAAGGAGGAGCTGACCGGGGCCGGGTACGGGACCTCCGGCCATCTTATGACCGTGATCGGGTTCACGGCGGACGGCGACGTGATCGCCAATGACCCCGCTTCGCCGAGCGACGAGGCGGTCCGCCGGATCTACAAGCGCCACGAGTGGGAGAACATCTGGCTCCGCACCAAGCGCTACGACGCAAACGGCAAGGTCAGAAGCGGTACTGGCGGTGTTTGCTACATCTACTGGCCTGCTGACCCGGCATCGAGTCAGCGCCGCGCTCTGCGGTCGCTCGGCCTGGTGTGAGCATGTGCGGCCCCACGGCGCCTCGACGACCTGACGGCAGCGTTCCCGGCCGCCCTGCGTGAGGTGCCCGTACCGGTCCCCCGTGACCTTGATCGAGCGATGTCCGAGCCGGCGAGACACTTCGCGGATGGACACGCCGCTCGTCGGGGTCACGGTGGACCACTTGTGCCGCACGTCGTGCGGATGATGCCAGGCTCTCGCGGCCGGCGTGTCCGTCGCGTGCGTCCACTGTCCGGCGGTGCGGTTCCGCGACGACGCGGCGGGCGGCCGCGGACTTGGCGGAGTCGATGGCGTCCAGGGCCGTGAGGCCGAGCCGGGTGCCGAAGAGGGTTCACCGGCCCGGGGGTTGCCGAGGGGCCGGCTTCGCGCCGATCCCCTCGGCCGTTCCCGCGGCGGTCACGGGGAGTTCCACAGGTCCCTCAGCTCCGCCCAGTTGGGCGGGCCGGCAGGTTCGATGCCCGTCCTCGCGGGGTTCTGAAGACCGCCCAGGACGAGGTCCAGATAGCGCAGGTGCAGTTCGACCGCGCGCTCGGTGGTCGTGGGCAGGCGGGCGTTGAGGTGGGTGAGCAGCAGCGGGAGGTCCGCCGAGCTGAAGTCCGGGCGCAGTGCGCCGCCCCGGTGGGCGGCGTCGACCAGGTCGTCGAGTGCCGTCCGGAGGCGGTCGTCTGCGGCGCTGACCTCGTCGGTGGCGGGCAGACGGCCCCCGATGAAGGGGAGGAGGGAGCCGGTGTTGGTGGCGGACAGCGCTGCTCGCAGGAAGGCCACGAGTGCGGTCCAGGGGTCGGGGTGGTCGGCCATGGCGGTGCGGGCCAGGGAGGCCAGCTCGTTCATGCCCTCCACACGCAGCGCCTGGGCGAGGTCCTCTTTTGCGGGGTAGCGCCGGTAGAGGCTGCCCATGCCCACGCCGGCACGGCGGGCGACCTCCGAGACGGGGGCGTCCCAGCCGTGTTCGGCGAAGACTTCGCGTGCCGCGCGCAGGATCCGCTCGTCGTTGCGGTCGGCTTCCTTCTGGCGTCCGCGGGGCGGTCCGGTGCGGTCGGCGCGCATGCTCGTGCTCCTTCGGTGCGGCAGTCGACGCGGTCCTGCCGCGTGGGCGGGCTGACTGGGTCAGTGTTGGTTACTGAGGACCGGAGCCGGTGCTGCCACGGTGGACTCGGGCGTCGGGTCCTGGTGGTACGGGCGGATACGCAGGGCGCCGACGAGCAGGATACCGAGGGCGCCGAGCGCGGCGGCGACCCAGAAACCTACCGTGAAGGCCTTCTCGGCGGGCACGGGCGTGCCGTGCACGGTGTAGGTCTGCAGGAAGCCGACGGCGAGCTGGCTGCCCACGGCGCTGCCGACTGTCCGGATGACGGTGTTCAGTCCGTTGCCCGCGGCGATCTCGCGGCGCGGCACGAGGGCCGCGACCAGGTCGGCGAGCGCTGCGTACCCGTAGCCCGCACCGAGGCCGATCAGGCAGAACCACAGCGAGAGCTGCGCCGGGGAGCCGTGGAAGAACGCGGTGAGCACGGCTCCGGACGTCATCAGCGTCATGCATGCGGCCAGGGGCGCCCGGGTGCCGAGCCGCCCGCGCAGCCAGTGCGCGGTTCGCCCGGCCAGGACGACGCAGAGCGAACTCGGCAGAGTCAGCAGTGCGGCCTGGACGATGGTCAGGCCGGATCCGTAGGAGGCCGCCGGGCGTAGCGCGGGCGGGAGACCGTTGGGCAACTGCAGCAGTAGCGGGACCAGGACGTAGAAGAAGAACGGTACGACACCGATCAGCAGCGCCGCGACGTTGGTGATGAGCATCGGCAGGTGGGTGATGTGCCGGAGGTCGAGGATCGGATCGGACCGGCGGGCCGACACCATGCCGAGTATGGCGAAGAGCACCGCGGCGGCCGCGAAGAGCGACATCACTCCGGCGGAGAGCCAGCCCCACTTCGTGCCTTCGGTGATCGCCAGCAGCAGGGCGACGAGCCCGCCGGCCAGGAGCATGGCCCCGGGCACGTCGACGCGCTTGCTGTGACGCTCGGGGCTTTCCGGCACCCAGGCGATGACCATGAGGGTCGCCAGGGCGATGATCACCGCTTCGACGCCGAACATCCAGCGCCACGAGGTGTGCTGGATGATCAGGGCGCCCACGACGAGCCCGATGCCCGCGCCGCCGCCGAGCATGGCGGCGGTGGTGCCGAAGCTGGAGGCGATCCGTTCCCGGGGCATCGCTTCGCGGACGAGGGCGAGGGCCAGCGGGAGTGTGGCCATGGAGGCGCCTTGCACGGCGCGCATCGCGATGAGGAAGCCGATGTTCGGGGCGGCGGCGCCCCCCAGGGTGCTCACGAGGAATATGAGCAGGACGATCACGAGGAGCCGTCGGTGGCCGTACTTGTCGCCGAGCAGGCTCAGTACGGGGGTGAGGACGGCCCCGCCGAGCAGGAATGCGGTGATCAGCCATCCGGCCGTGGCGGTGTCGGTGTGCAGGCGTTGCGCGAGCACGGACATCGCGGGAATGACCAGGGTCTGCATCAGCGCGAAGCAGCCCACCGTGGCGAGCAGTGCGGCCAGCACCGCGTTCGGCCGCGAGGCCGGCTTGGCGCGGTGCTGAGTTCTGGTGTCGTCCACTGACGACTCCTCCAAATCGATGTGAGGGGGCGGCATCGCCACCGCACGGAAGTGGGGGCGATCCGCTCGAAACAAGGGGGTGGCCGCCCGCCCGGGCGCCGACGTGGCGGCTGGGCAGGGGCCGGCGGCGTCACATCCGCGCGACGCCGAACCCGCCGTTCACCGCCGGCACGGCGGCGGTGAAGGGCCCGGATTCCTCGCCGGCGAGCGATGGCGATCGCACGAGCGACGTCCCGCGGCTCGACTCACTCTATCGGAGCGGAGCGCTCCGATCCGACATGTGTCTCACGCTTCACGTCCGGGGGGCCGGTCCGAGCCGGTGGAGAACCTCCTGGGCTGGACGCTCGTCGTCAGCGCCATGTCTGTCACCCGGCTCGGCCTCATGGGGCCGTGGTGCGCCCGGCGTACACGGATGGGGCGGGGAGTCCGCCCGGCTCCCCGCCCCATCCCGTATCGGTCCGCAGCCGGACCTGGCATGAACGTGGAAAGGTCGGTTCGCGCGGAGCCGTAGACGGACAGCGCCGGTTGGTTCAATGGTTCGGACCATTCCCTTGGTCGTCCGGCCCCGCACGGGTCGTCCGGGCACCCTCCCTGTCACCCCGTGACGGATACCGTCCGATCGGGCATACTCGACCCGCCACAGCCGCTGGCCAGCAACTCTCGTAATCCGGGAGGGCAGCAGCGGTTTGGGTACTAGTGCTTTTCCGGGCCCCGGTCCGGAGATCCCCCGGCGGAGCCGCTCACACCCCCCGCGCGCACCGCCGCAACGCCCGACAGGGAGGAGAGCGCCGTCATGTCCGACCGTGCCCCGCAGTTGGTGGAGCGTCGTCTGCCCACCGAGGAGTCCAGGCAGCTCGTCGCGCTCGTCCGCGACATCGTCCAGCGGGAGATCGCGCCGAACGCGGCGGAGGAGGAGGACGCGGGCCGGTTCCCGCGCGAGGTCTTCACCCTGCTCTCCGAATCCGGACTGCTCGGTCTGCCGTACGACTCCGCCCACGGCGGCGGAGACCAGCCCTACGAGGTCTACCTCCAGGTGCTCGAAGAGCTCGCGGCCGCCCGGCTCACCGTGGGCCTCGGCGTCAGCGTCCACTCGCTCGCCTGCCACGCCCTCGCCGGATACGGCACCAAGGAGCAGCAGGCGGAACACCTGCCGGCGATGCTGGGAGGCGGCCTGCTGGGGGCCTACTGCCTCTCCGAGCCCGCCTCGGGCTCCGATGCGGCCTCGCTCCGCACGAAGGCCGTACGCGACGGCGACGACTGGGTCATCACCGGCACCAAGGCGTGGATCACCCACGGCGGTATCGCCGACTTCTACACGGTTCTGGCGAGGACCGGCGTCGAGGGCGCCCGCGGCATCACCGCCTTCCTGGTCCCCGGTGACGCCGAGGGGCTGAGCGCGGCCCTCCCCGAGAAGAAGATGGGCATGAAGGGATCGCCCACCGCGCAGCTGCACTTCGACGGTGTGCGGGTGCCGGACGCCCGCCGGATCGGTGAGGAAGGGCAGGGTTTCGCCATCGCCCTGTCCGCGCTCGACTCCGGGCGGCTCGGCATCGCCGCCTGCGCCATCGGCGTCGCGCAGGCGGCCCTGAACGAGGCCGTCGGATATGCCACCGGGCGGCAGCAGTTCGGCCGCCCCATCGCCGACTTCCAGGGGCTGCGGTTCATGCTCGCCGACATGGCCACCCAGATCGAGGCGGGCCGGGCGCTCTATCTGGAGGCGGCGAGGCTGCGCGACGCGGGCAAGCCGTTCTCCCGGCAGGCGGCCATGGCCAAGCTGTTCTGTACGGACACGGCCATGCGGGTCACCATCGACGCCGTCCAGGTGCTCGGCGGCTATGGCTACACCCTCGACTTCCCCGTCGAGCGGCTGATGCGCGAGGCCAAGGTCCTGCAGATCGTCGAGGGGACCAATCAGATCCAGCGCATGGTCATCGCGCGCCACCTCGCGGGTCCCGAGACCCGCTGAGGCGCAACGGCCGGTCCGACCACACGGGCGTCGTCATGATTCGGTTCCACTCCTGGTCATGACGGCCCGGCAGGGTCCTGCCGGTGGACTCCCAATGGCTCAGCATCGCCCGATAGATGGGCGGATCCGTCGAATGCGGCACCGCGCGCGGTGCTGACGGAGCGGACGCCGAGGGGGGTACCGGCTGCGAACCGGGCTGCGGAACCGATTCTTCGGGGGTCGGAGCGGCGAGACGGCGACGACCGGGGCCGGCCGTGGATTGCAGCAGGGTCATGCCAGGCCAACGCCGTGGGGCGGGGCCTGGTCACTGCTGCGAGGATTCGAGCGCCCGTTCGCCAGGTTTCCCTGCCGCGCGAGCGTGGCTCGATCGCCCGCACCACGCCGGCCCGGCCGTCGTGGTGCGGCACGTGTGTGCCGGGCGTCTGCCGGAGGAATCCGGCAGACGGTCAGTCGCCGCCCGTCACCGCCTTCGATGCGCGTCAGGCGGCGGCAGGGCGTCTCAGGCGGCGTTGCGGCGGATCTGGTGCGGCACCCGCAGCGGGCGCGAACCCGCGCCACCGGCGTGCGAGAACGGCTGCATCCGCCAGTCGAGCCCCTGGGGGAGCGTCAACAGCAGCCCCATCTCCTGTTCCTGGAGTTCGAGCGACTCGTCGGCCGGACGTGCCTGCGCGGCGTCGCGACCGGTTCCGGCGCACACCGTGAGGACGAACGGGTTCCACGGCGTCGGGCACAGCGCGTGTTCCGGCAGCACATCCTCGTCGGCCAGCAGCGCGATCGGCTGCGCACAGTCCGGGCAGATCACCCGGTACATCTCAAAAGTGTCGTACGCGTCGGGAGCGGCGTCCTCGACGGGTTCAACAGGTTCCGGTTCGGTACGTCCGGTGAGCTTCAGGCTCTGCATGGAGAATCTCCCCCTCGGGTGGGCCGACAAGGCGTCACGGCCTCGACCACAGCAAGCACTTCCCGTCGCGCATCCGCCGTAACCGCGAGGCCGTCGGCTACCCATCCGTAAACCTGTGGCATTCATCACATGCCCCATGCGGGTGCCCTGTTCGGGGCCCCTACGACTGTGCCTGGAGGGACCCGGGGCCATAGGTTGATCCGCATGGAGGAGCTGGACCGTCAGATTGTGGAGTTGCTCGTCAAGGACGGGCGGATGAGCTACACCGACCTGGGCAAGGCCACGGGCCTGTCCACCTCGGCTGTTCATCAGCGTGTCCGTCGGCTGGAGCAGCGCGGGGTGATCCGGGGCTATGCCGCGGTCATCGACCCCGAGGCCGTCGGGCTGCCCCTCACCGCGTTCATCTCGGTGAAACCGTTCGACCCGAGCGCGCCGGACGACATCGCCGAGCGGCTCGCCGGTGTACCGGAACTGGAGGCGTGCCACAGCGTCGCGGGCGACGAGAACTACATCCTCAAGGTGCGCGTCGCGACCCCGCTGGAGCTGGAGCATCTGCTCACCCGGATCCGCTCGCTGGCCGGGGTCTCCACCCGCACCACCGTCGTCCTCTCCACCCCGTACGAGGCGCGCCCCCCGCAGATCTGAGGGGGGCGCGGGCGGCGCCGCTCCGCACAAGGGTGAGACTGGTGCCATGACCGAGAGCACCGCCCCCCAGAGCGAACACCGCACCGTGCTGCTGCGCGGTGGAGACGTCCACAGCCCCGCCGACCCCTTCGCCACCGCCATGGTCGTCGAACGCGGCCATGTCGCCTGGGTGGGTTCGGAAGGGGCCGCCGACGCCTTCGCGAGCGGCGTCGACGAAGTGATCGACCTCGAAGGGGCCCTGGTCACTCCCGCGTTCACCGACGCCCACGTCCACACCACCTCGACCGGCCTCGCCCTCACCGGCCTGGACCTCGCGGGCGCCCGCACCCTCGCCGAGGCCCTCGACCTCGTACGCGCGTACACGGCCGCGCACCCCACGGACCGGGTCGTCCTCGGACACGGCTGGGACGCCACGCGCTGGCCGGAGCAGCGGCCTCCGTCGCGCGCCGAGCTCGACGCCGCGGCCGGCGGCCGGCCGCTCTATCTGCCCCGGATCGATGTGCACTCCGCCGTCGTCACGACGGCCCTCCTCGATCTGGTTCCCGGCGTCACCGCCCTGGCCGGCTACCGCCCCGACGCCCCGCTGACCGGCGCCGCCCACCACGCCGTGCGCGCCGCCGCCCATGGCGCGATCTCGCCGCAGCAGCGTGCCGAGGCGCAGCGTGCCGCCCTGGACCACGCCGTCTCGCTCGGCATCGGCAGCCTTCATGAATGCGGCGGCCCCGACATCTCCGACGAGGAGGACTTCACCGCCCTGCTGAAGCTTGCCGCCGGACGGCCGGGACCGCGGGTCTTCGGCTACTGGGCCGAGCAGGTCGCGGACGAGAAGGATGCCCGCAGGATCCGTGAACTCGGCGCGATCGGTGCGGCCGGTGACCTGTTCGTCGACGGTTCCCTCGGCTCGCACACCGCGTGCCTGCACGAGCCCTACGCCGACGGACCGGCCGGCGGCAGGGGCGCCGCCCACCTGGACGCCGCGCAGATCGCCGCCCATGTCACCGCCTGCACCGAGGCCGGTCTGCAGGCCGGTTTCCACGCCATCGGCGACGCGGCGGTCGCCGCCGTCGTGGCAGGGGTCCGGGCCGCGTCCGAGACGCTCGGGCTGCCCCGGATCCGCGCCGCACGCCATCGCGTCGAGCACGCCGAGATGCTCACCCCCGAGACGATCGCCGGTTTCGCCGAGCTGGGTCTGACCGCCTCGGTCCAGCCCGCCTTCGACGCCGCCTGGGGCGGCGAGGGCGGCATGTACACCCAGCGGCTCGGTGCCGACCGGGCCCGCACCCTGAACCCGTACGCGGGCCTCCTGCGGGCCGGTGTGCCCCTGGCCTTCGGCTCGGACAGCCCGGTGACCCCGCTGGACCCGTGGGGGACCGTACGGGCCGCTGCGTTCCACCGGACGCCGGAGCACCGGATCTCCGTACGGGCCGGTTTCACCGCGCACACCAGGGGCGGCTGGCGGGCCGTCGGCCGCGACGACGCGGGCACCCTCGTTCCCGGCGCCCCCGCCGACTACGCGGTCTGGCGCACCGAGGAGCTCGTGGTCCAGGCCCCGGACGACCGGGTCGCCCGCTGGTCGACCGACCCGAGGTCCGGGACGCCCGGCCTGCCGGATCTCACCCCGGGCGGCGACCTCCCGGTCTGTCTGCGGACCGTGGTCTTCGGACAAACTGTCTACGTGCGGCCGAACGAGTGACGTCCTGATATTTCGTACCGCCGATCGAAGGCGCCCGCGCTTCCCCGCGACCTGCGTATCTCCGGTACTGACCAGGTGATTTCGGTAAACGTCGCAGGTCAGACGGGTATTGACAGGAGGCGCCCACGGGCCGGTAGGTTCGGTCGAGTCCACCACAGGACGTCCGACCGGTTAAACCTCCACGCAGTCGTCGAACGCCGCTGGGTCATGGGGTGGTGTGCCGCACCGGCGCACCACCACTGACAGCCAGGTTCAGCGCCCGCGCCTCGGGGGCGAGGGAAGGTGTGAACCGGACGGCAGGTGCGACCCGGGTGGGGCCCGGACGTTCAGTAGACAACGGCTCTCGGTCGACCCGCAGCCAGCGGGTCCCAGGTCGGCCCGAAGGGCGCCGGGCCCCGATCCGCAGTTCTGTCCGCACTTCCCTCTTTCTGTCCGGGTCGGCGCCCGACAGCTGCCCACCGCGTCGCTCCCAGGCCCTGATGTGATCGATATGGTGTGCACCTGTGTACGGACGTGAGGGGCAGTAAGTGAACGACGGCGGTCAGAGGCGGTATGGCCCGCTCGGCAGAGCTTTGGTGATCATCCCGACCTACAACGAGGCCGAGAACATCAAGCCGATCGTCACCCGGGTGCGCGCCGCTGTACCGGAAGTGGACATCCTGGTCGCCGACGACAACAGTCCCGACGGCACCGGGAAGATCGCCGACGAGCTCGCCGCCGAGGACAGCCATGTCCAGGTCCTGCACCGCAAGGGCAAGGAGGGGCTCGGCGCCGCCTACCTCGCCGGGTTCCGCTGGGGCATCGACCACGGTTACGGCGTCCTCGTGGAGATGGACGCCGACGGCTCCCACCAGCCCGAGGAACTGCCCCGGCTGCTCACCGCTCTCAAGGGCGCCGACCTGGTGCTCGGTTCCCGCTGGGTGCCGGGCGGGCGCGTGGTCAACTGGCCCAAGTCCCGCGAGATGATCTCCCGCGGCGGCAGCACGTACTCCCGGCTGCTCCTCGGACTGCAGACCAGGGACGTCACCGGCGGCTACCGGGCCTTCAGGGCGGAGACCCTGAAGGGGATCGGCCTCGACGAGGTCGCCTCCCAGGGGTACTGCTTCCAGGTCGACCTGGCCCGTCGCACCATCGACGCGGGGTATCACGTCGTCGAGGTCCCGATCACGTTCGTGGACCGCGAGATCGGCGACTCCAAGATGAGCCGCGACATCCTCGTCGAGGCGCTGTGGCGGGTCACGGCCTGGGGTATCACCGCCCGTACGAACCGGGTCCTGGGCCGCAAGTCTTCCTGATCACTCCTTACGGCCTTCCTTGTGGGAGGCCGTTATCCCGCTCGGACGTCCGTCCAGGCACACTGGGGACCATGACGACCGGCACCCCGCCCCCGACCGCACCGCGGCGCTCGCGCGCCCGTACCTTCATCCCGCTTGCCATCGCAGCCTGGGCAGTGCTGGAGATCTGGCTGCTGACCCTGGTGGCGGACGTGGCGGGCGGGTTCACCTTGCTGCTGCTTCTGATCGGGGGCGTCGTGCTCGGGGCCGTGGTGATGAAGGCGGCCGGCCGCCGGGCCTTCCGCAACCTCACCGAGACGCTCCAGCAGATGCCGGGCCGGCCCGGTGAGGCCGCCGCGCCGCCCACCGCCCCGTCGGGCAGCAAGGGCAATGGCTTCCTGATGCTCGGCGGGCTGCTGCTCATCATCCCGGGGATGATCTCGGACGTGGCGGGACTTCTGCTGCTGGTGCCGCAGGTCCGTGCGACGCTCGGCCGGTACGCGGAGCGGTCCCTGGATCGCCGTATGAGCACCGCTGCCCCCGGCAGCTTCTCCAACGCGTTCCAGCAAGCCCGGATCCACCGTCCGGACGGAAAGGTCGTCCAGGGCGAAGTCATCCGCGACACGGAGACTCGGCCGGGCCCGCGCCCCGACGGCGGCCCGCGCCCCCCGCTTACCCCCTGAGCGGGTTCTCGTCCGAAGCCGCCCACGGGACGGGGCCCCGTCCGAGTGGCTGTCCTCGATCGCCGGACGGGCTCTTCGCCCGTCCGGCCTTCACCTTCACGCCCGGGACGGAGAAAACAAACCCGAACGGCGCTCGGAGGCGGAAGCGCAGGCCGCAGGACGCCCACGGCACCCACCCCGTACGCGACAGAGCCGCGGGCCGTGACACACGCTCGGTGTGTCAC
>NZ_JBEZKL010000166.1:0-14821 GCF_040704695.1 Streptomyces sp. NPDC048411 | reverse complement strand
GTCGAAGCCGTGCCGCCGCCCTCGCGCAGCTCGTCCTTCGAAGCCCCCGCCGGTGCGGGAAGGCTGAACGAGTCCTGCCCCTTCATCCGCATGCGGCGGCAGGAAGGGCTCAGCCTTCGACGCCGAGCTTCTCCAGGATCAGCTCGCGGACGCGGGCCGCGTCCGCCTGGCCGCGGGTGGCCTTCATGACCGCGCCGACGAGCGCGCCCGCCGCCGCGACCTTGCCGCCGCGGATCTTGTCCGCGATGGCCGCGTTGGCGGCAATGGCCTCGTCGACGGCCGTGCCCAGCGCGCCCTCGTCCGAGACGACCTTCAGGCCGCGCTTCTCGACGACGGTGTCCGGGTCGCCCTCGCCCGCGAGGACACCCTCGATGACCTGGCGCGCCAGCTTGTCGTTGAGGTCGCCGGAGGCCACGAGCTCGGTCACCCGGGCAACCTGCGCCGGGGTGATCGCCAGCTCGTCCAGGGCGGTGCCGGTCTCGTTGGAGTGACGGGCCAGCTCGCCCATCCACCACTTGCGGGCCTGGTCCGACGGGGCGCCCGCCTCGGTCGTGGCGACGATCAGGTCGACCGCGCCCGCGTTGAGGATCGACTGCATGTCGAACTCGGAGACACCCCACTCCTCGCGCAGCCGGTTGCGGCGTACGCGCGGCAGCTCGGGAAGTCCCTTGCGCAGCTCCTCGACCCAGTCGCGGGCCGGAGCGACGGGCACCAGGTCCGGCTCCGGGAAGTAGCGGTAGTCCTCGGCGTTGTCCTTGATGCGGCCGGCCGTGGTGGAGCCGTCCTCCTCGTGGAAGTGCCGGGTCTCCTGCACTACCTTGGCGCCGGAGTTCAGCACCGCGGCGTGGCGCTGGATCTCGTAACGGGCGGCACGCTCGACGGAACGCAGCGAGTTCACGTTCTTCGTCTCGGAGCGCGTACCGAACGTCTCGGTTCCGTTGGGGCGCAGCGACAGGTTCACGTCGCAGCGCATCTGGCCCTGCTCCATGCGGGCCTCGGACACGCCGAGCGCCTTGATGAGCTCGCGCAGCTCGGCGACGTACGCCTTGGCGACCTCGGGTGCGCGCGTACCCGCTCCCTCGATCGGCTTGGTGACGATCTCGATGAGTGGAATGCCCGCACGGTTGTAGTCCAGCAGCGAGTGGGACGCCCCCTGGATACGGCCGGTGGCGCCGCCGACGTGCAGCGACTTGCCGGTGTCCTCCTCCATGTGGGCACGCTCGATGTGCACCCGGAAGACCTCGCCGTCCTCCAGCTGGACGTCCAGATAGCCGTCGAAGGCGATCGGCTCGTCGTACTGCGAGGTCTGGAAGTTCTTCGGCATGTCCGGATAGAAGTAGTTCTTCCGGGCGAAGCGGCACCACTCGGCGATCTCGCAGTTGAGCGCGAGGCCGATCTTGATGGCGGACTCGACGCCGATCGCGTTGACGACCGGGAGCGAGCCGGGCATGCCGAGGCAGGTCGGGCACGTCTGCGAGTTCGGCTCCGCGCCCAGTTCGGTGGAGCAGCCGCAGAACATCTTGGTCTTGGTGCCGAGCTCGACATGGACCTCAAGGCCCATGACGGGGTCGTACGTCGCGAGGGCGTCCTCGTACGGCACCAGGTCAGTGACAGTCACGGTGAAACTTTCCCTCTCAACCCAGCAGTACGTCGTCGTCGCCCAGGCGCTTCAGCTCTCGGCAGAGCAGAGCGATGCCGGTGACGATGGCGGCAGCGGAGACGACGGCGTCGACCAGCCGGAGCGTGTCGTGCTCAGAGCGTGCCTTCTTGGCCTGCTTGAGCACGCCGACCGCGCCGAAGGCGGTGGTGCCGATGGACAGGTACGTACCGGTCTTGGACTTCTTGAAGCCCTTGGCCTTGGTCAGTGCACTCACAGTGAGGGAGCCTCCTCCAGCAGCGGGTGCCCCCACTTTTCCACGAAGGCGGCCTCGACTGCGGCCCCGACCTTGTACAGCCGGTCGTCCTTCATGGCGGGGGCGATGATCTGCAGACCGACCGGCAGGCCGTCCTCCGGTGCCAGACCGCAGGGCAGCGACATGGCGGAGTTGCCGGCCAGGTTGGTGGGGATGGTGCACAGGTCGGCCAGGTACATCGCCATCGGGTCGTCGGTACGCTCGCCGATCGGGAAGGCGGTGGTCGGGGTCGTCGGGGAGACGATGACGTCCACCTGCCCGAAGGCCTTCTCGAAGTCCCGCGTGATGAGCGTGCGGACCTTCTGCGCCGAGCCGTAGTACGCGTCGTAGTAGCCGGAGCTGAGTGCGTACGTCCCGAGGATGACGCGGCGCTTGACCTCGTCACCGAAGCCGGCCTCGCGGGTGAGCGCGGTGACCTCCTCGGCGGACTTCGTGCCGTCGTCGCCGATCCGCAGGCCGTAGCGCATGGCGTCGAAACGCGCCAGGTTGGACGAGCACTCGGACGGCGCGATCAGGTAGTACGCCGACAGACCCAGGTCGAAGGACGGGCAGTCCAGCTCGACGATCGTGGCGCCGAGCGACTTCAGCAGCTCGACCGACTCGTTGAAGCGCTGGACGACACCGGCCTGGTAGCCCTCGCCGGAGAACTGCTTGACGACACCGATGCGCATGCCGTCGACGCTGCCGTTGCGGGCCGCCTCGACGACGGGCGGGACCGGGGCGTCGATGGACGTCGAGTCCAGCGGGTCGTGCCCGGCGATCACCTCGTGCAGGAGGGCCGCGTCCAGGACCGTGCGGGCGCAGGGGCCGCCCTGGTCGAGGGAGGACGAGAAGGCGACCATGCCGTAGCGGGAGACGCCGCCGTAGGTGGGCTTGACGCCGACGGTGCCGGTGACGGAGGCGGGCTGGCGGATGGAACCGCCGGTGTCCGTGCCGATGGCGAGGGGGGCCTCGTACGACGCGAGGGCGGCCGAGGAGCCACCGCCGGAGCCGCCCGGGACGCGGGTGAGGTCCCACGGGTTGCCGGTCGGACCGAAGGCGCTGTTCTCGGTGGAGGACCCCATGGCGAACTCGTCCATGTTGGTCTTGCCGAGGATGACGACATCGGCCGCCCTCAGCTTCTTGGTCAGGGTCGCGTCGTACGGCGGGACCCAGCCCTCGAGGATCTTCGAGCCGACAGTGGTCGGCATGTCCTTCGTGGTGAAGATGTCCTTGAGCGCGAGCGGGACGCCGGCCAGCGGGCCGAGCTTCTCGCCCGCCGCCTTCTTCGCGTCGACGGCACGGGCCTGCGCGAGCGCGCCCTCACGGTCGATGTGCAGGAAGGCGTGGACCTTCTCGTCGACCGCGTCGATCCGGGCCAGGTGCGCCTCGGTGACCTCGACGGCCGTGAGCTCACCGGAGGCGATCTTCGCGGCGATCTCGGCGGCGGTGAGCTTGATGATGGAGCTGTTGTCCGTCATGACTTTTAGTCCTCCCCCAGGATCTGCGGCACCTTGAAACGCTGCTGCTCCTGGGCCGGGGCGCCGGAGAGCGCCTGCTCGGGGGTGAGCGACGGACGGACCTCGTCCGCGCGCATGACATTGGTCAGCGGCAGCGGGTGGGAGGTCGGCGGTACGTCTTGGTCGGCGACCTCGGAGACGCGGGCGACCGCGCCGATGATGTCGTCGAGCTGACCGGCGAAGTGATCGAGCTCTTCGCCCTTCAGCTCCAGACGTGCCAGCCGGGCGAGGTGGACGACCTCCTCGCGCGTGATGCCAGGCATGCAGCGATCCTCAGGGGTGAGTGTTGTGGTTTTGGCCCCAATCCTATGGGGTCCGCCATGGGAGGGACCGCCACCCATGGAACACTCCGCTCTGTTCTGCACTTATCGGGGCCGGTCGGGCCCGTCGAGAAGGTCCTCGTGTGTGAGGCGTCCTTGATGCCCTGGGGGAGATCGAGGACAGGGCACCACTCGCGCATCCCGGGCTCTCTTCCCTACCGGCCGGCCCGCCCGCTCACGTCGTCGCCGGACGCGAGGGAATCCCTCGCCCGGGGGACCGCGGCTCCAGCTCGGCCGCCCCCGTCGCGGCGGCTGCGGCCGCGGCAGCAGCCGCCGCTTCCAGCTCGACCGGCCGACGCCACCCGTGCTCGCCGCGCGCCCTCAGCCAGGCCGTCGTCTCCTGCGGCGGCATCGCGGCAGCCACCAGCCACCCCTGCACCGCGTCGCAGCGCAGGTCCCGCAGCCGCTCCCACGTCTCGTCGTCCTCGACGCCCTCGGCGACGACCAGCAGGCCCAGCGAGTGGGCCAGATCGATCGTGCAGCGGACGATCTCCGCGTCCTCGTGGTCGACAGCCAGCCGGGCCACGAACGACCGGTCGATCTTCAGCTCGCTGACCGGTAGCCGGCGCAGGTGGACCAGCGAGGAGTACCCCGTACCGAAGTCGTCGAGCGACATCTTCACACCGTGACCGGTCAGCCCGGCCAGCGTGTCCGCGGCGCGCTGCGGGTCCTCGAGCAGTACGTGTTCCGTGATTTCCAGCTGCAGGGAACCGGGAGGGACGCCGTGCCGGGCGAGCCGGGCCGCGACGCCGCCCGCGAAGCCGGGGGTGTGGACGTCGCGCGGGGAGACGTTGACCGCGACCGGGACGAACAGCCCCTGTGTCCGCCACCGGGCGACCTGCGCCAGCGCAGTCTCCAGCACGTACTCGGTGAGATGCGGCATCAGACCAGACGACTCGGCGATGGCGATGAACTCGTCCGGAGGGACCCGACCGCGCTCCGGATGCACCCAGCGCACCAGCGCCTCGAGTCCGGCCACCTGCCCGTCGAAGCGGACCTTCGGCTGGTAGTGGAGCTCCACCTCGCCGGCGTCCAGGGCACGCCGCAGGTCACCGAGGAGACCGAGCCGGTCCGGGGTGTTGCTGTCCCGCTTCGACTCGTACACCTCGACGCCCGTACGGTCCCGCTTGGCCTGGTACATCGCCACATCGGCGCGCCTGAGCAGCCCTTCCGCGTCCAGCGCGTGCTCGGGGTAGACGGCGACACCGGCACTGGCCTCCAGCACCAGGGTGAGTCCGTCGAGGTCCAGCGGTGAGGAGAGCTCGGCGACCAGATGGCGGGCGACGCGCTGGGCGCTGGTGGTGGAGTCCGCGGTCGGGAGCAGTACGGCGAACTCGTCGCCGCCGAGCCGCGCGGCCTCCGCTCCGCGCGGCAGGGCCAGCCGGAGCCGTTCCGCTATCTGCAGCAGCAACCGGTCCCCCGCCGGATGACCGAGGGTGTCGTTGACGGCCCGGAACCGGTCGAGGTCGATCAGGACGAGGGCGGATCTGGCGCCGGTGCTCTTGGCGTCCTCCAGGGCCGTCCAGGTGCGCTCCAGCATCCACTGCCGGTTGGGCAGTCCGGTCAGCGGGTCCCGCAGCTGCTCCTCGGCTCTGGCCCGGGCGATCCAGAGGGCGGAGTCCAGGGTGATCAGCGGGACCGCGAAGAGCGGCAGCAGAACGGGGGTGGTCATTGCGACGACACAGATCAGCGGGGCGATGCCGAGCAGGGCGACCGCGACGAGTCCCTGCCGCAGCAGGGCCGTGCGCGCGATGGTCGGCAGCCCGCCGCCCTGAGTTGCCCGCGCGTACCACAGGAGGATCCGGGTGACGAGGAGATAGGTGGTGGCGGAGAGGAGGACTTCCGGGGCTGCGTGGATGCCCCAGTCGAGTGGCTGCCAGGGCGACTCGACGGTCTGCACCTCACCGAACGCGGCAAGGACCAGCGCCGCCGCCCCTATCCCCAGGATGTCCACCGCCCCGTGCAGCAGCCCCTGCGACCAGCGGTGTCGTCGTGCGACGCCGACGAGGACGACGACGACCATGCTGACGAGTCCGGCGGACACCCAGCCGTAGAGCAGCAGGACGGCCAGGGTGAGGGCGGCGCCGGATCCGGTCCCGCCCCACCAGCGGTCGCGCCCGAGGGCCACCAGATGGCCGACGACGATTCCGGTGAGGACGGCGAGCGACCAGCCGGCCTCGCCGTCCGGGAAGAGCGCGTGCCCGTCGCTCACGCTCCGGTAGAAACCGGTCGCGAGCTGGACAGTGGCGATCGCCATGACGACGGCACCCACTTTGGGGGTGAGGCCGACGAAACCTTGCAGCCGCGACACCGGTGCGGCGCTCTCGGTCGGTTTCATTCCGTCCCTCTCACAGCCGGCGGTGCCGATGTCACCTGTTGTCCCGCTCCCATGCCACCCCGGCCCTACGGCAGTCGTGCAGCCGGGGCACGGCAGGCGCACGTCTCAACAGTAGGCCGCGAAACCCCCTACGGGCAGCGCTCTACAGCTCTTGCCCGAATGCAATCCGACCATCCGTCAGAACCGGTTACGCGCCGAACGGGTGAACTCTGACGTCCCGACCGCGCCTCTTGCCCGGACGGGCCCGTTCCGTATCGCGTCCGGACCCGTCCCGAACCCCGTCCGGCGCCACCGCGACCCGCTACTCCTCAACCGGTTCGGCGACAGGCACAGCCGCCGCGCGCGCCGCTTCCGGGCCCTCTTCGAGCAGCACGGCGAAGCCCGCCCCGTCCAGAACCGGAACCTTCAGCTGCATGGCCTTGTCGTATTTCGAGCCCGGGTTGTCGCCGACCACCACGAAGGAGGTCTTCTTGGAAACGGAACCGGTGACCTTGGCTCCTCGGCTCTGCAGGGCCTCTTTCGCGCCGTCCCTGGTGTGGTCGGCCAGCGTGCCGGTGACGACGACGGTGAGACCTTCGAGCGGCCGGGGCCCCTCGTCCCCGCCCGCGGCCTCATCCGCCATCCGGACCCCGGCCTCCCGCCACTTGCGCAGGATCTCCCGGTGCCAGTCCTCCGCGAACCACTGGGTGACCGAGGCGGCGATGATGGGTCCGACCCCGTCGGCGTCGGCCAGCTCCTGCTCGGTGGCCGCCTCGATGCGGTCCATCGAACGGAACTGACGGGCCAGCTCCGCGGCCGCGACCGGGCCCACATGACGGATCGACAGCCCGGTGAGAATCCGGGCCAGGGGAGCTTCCTTGGCGGCAGCGACGGATTCCAGCATCGCCACGGCGTTCTTCTTCGGCTCGCCGTGCTGATTGGCGAAGACCAGGGCGGTCTTCTCCTCGCCGGTCCTCGGGTCACGCTTGGGCAGTCCGCTGTCCATGTCGAGCACATAGGCCCGGATCGGCAGCAGCTGCTCGATGGTCAGTCCGAAAAGATCGCCCTCGTCGCTCATCGGCGGGTCCACAGGCTCCAGCGGCCTGGTCAGAGCGGCCGCGGCAACGTAGCCGAAGTGATCGATGTCCAGGCACTTGCGGCTCGCGAGGTAGGCGACGCGCTCCCGCAACTGGGCCGGACAGGAGCGCGCGTTGGGGCAGCGGACGTCAATGTCGGCCTCCTTCATGGGCCGCAGCTCCGTCCCGCACTCGGGGCAGTGGGTCGGCATCACGAACGCCCGCTCGGTGCCATTCCGCAGATCGACGACCGGGCCGAGGATCTCCGGGATCACATCGCCCGCCTTGCGGATCACCACCGTGTCGCCGATGAGGACGCCCTTCTCCTTCACCACGTTCTGGTTGTGCAGCGTGGCGAACTCGACCTCGGAGCCCGCCACCTCGACCGGCTCGACCTGCGCGTACGGAGTGACCCGGCCGGTGCGTCCGACGCCGACCCGGATGTTCACCAGCTTGGTGTTCACCTCCTCCGGCGGGTACTTCCAGGCGATCGCCCAGCGCGGGGCGCGCGAGGTGGAGCCCAGCCGGCCCTGGAGCGCGATCTCGTCGACCTTGACGACGACGCCGTCGATCTCGTGCTCCACGGAGTGCCGGTTCTCGCCGAAGTACGCGATGAACTCCCGTACGCCGTCGAGGGAGTCGACGACCTTGTTGTGTCTCGCGGTGGGCAGGCCCCACTCGTGCAACAGCTCGTAGGCGTGCGAGAGTCGGTCGATCCCGAAGCCCTCACGGGCGCCGATGCCGTGCACCACCATGTGCAGCGGGCGGCCCGCGGTCACCTTCGGGTCCTTCTGGCGCAGCGAACCCGCCGCCGCGTTGCGCGGGTTGGCGAACGGCTTGTCGTCGGCCGCCACCAGCCGGGCGTTCAGCGCCTCGAACGCCTCCATCGGGAAGAAGACCTCGCCGCGGATCTCGACCAGCTCCGGGATCCGGTCGCCCTTCAGCCGGTGCGGGATCTCGGCGATCGTACGGACATTGGGAGTGATGTCCTCTCCGGTGCGGCCGTCCCCGCGGGTCGCCGCGCGAGTCAGCACCCCTCGTTCGTAGGTGAGGTTGACCGCGAGGCCGTCCACCTTGAGCTCGCACAGGAAGTGGTAGCCGGTCGTGCCGATGTCCTTGGCGACGCGCTCGGCCCAGACCGCGAGCCCCTCGTCGTCGAAGGCGTTGTCCAGGGAGAGCATCCGCTCGCGGTGCTCGACCGAGGTGAACTCCGTCCGGTACGGCCCCGCGACCTTCTGGGTCGGCGACTCGGGCGTACGCAGCTGCGGATACTCGTCCTCCAGCTCCTGCAGCGAGCGCATCAGCCGGTCGAACTCGGCGTCGCTGACGACCGGCTGGTCATTCACGTAGTAGCGGAAGCGGTGCTCCTCGATCTGCTCGGCGAGGAGCGCATGCCGCCCCTGTACCTCCGCGGGCACTTCCGACTGCTGTCCGCCGGCCATCGTCTCGTCCTCCCGTTACCCGATACCCGTTACTCAGGGTTGTCTGCGAGCGATCTCGCGGCCCGGGCGCAATGGGCGAGCGCGGCGCGCGCGTACGCAGGCGACGCGCCCGCGAGGCCGCACGACGGGGTGATCACCAACGACTCGGCGAGAGTCCCCGGATTCAGCCCCAGCCTGCGCCACAGCGTCCTGACACCCATGACGCTACCGCCCGGGTCCGACAATGCGTCCGAAGCCGGGTCGGCGCCGGGCACCACACCGAGGAAGAGCTGGGTCCCGCCCTCGACCGCTTCCCCGATCGCCTCCTCCTCACGCTCGGTGAGCAAGGAGAAGTCGAACGAAATACCGTCGGCCCCGGCGCGCCGGAGCAGCGCGAACGGTACGTCCGGCGCGCAGGTATGAACGACCGTGGCGCCGTCCCCGTTCGCCGCCAGCACCTCGCGGAGCGTGCCCTCCACCACCTGCCGGTCCACGGCCCGGTAGGTGCGGTATCCGCTCGCCGTCCGGATCCGTCCGCGGAGCACACCGGTCAGGGACGGCTCGTCGAGCTGCAGGATCACCTGCGCGCCGGGCACCCTGCGCCGTACGTCGGCGAGGTGGTTCCGCAGCCCCTCCGTCAGGGAGCCCGCCAGATCGCGGCAGGCGCCCGGGTCGCCGAGCGCTGCCTCGCCACCCCGGCGCTCCAGCGCGGCGGCCAGCGTCCAGGGGCCGACGGCCTGGACCTTGAGCGGTCCTTCATACCCCTGGGTGAACTCCTCCAGGGCGTCGAGGTCCTCGCCGAGCCAGGAGCGGGCCCGGCGGGTGTCGCGGCCCGGCCGGTCACTGATCCGCCAGCCACTCGGCTCGACGTGGCCGTACATGTCGACGAGCAGCCCGATGGTCCGCCCGATCATGTCCGCGCCGGGCCCGCGTGCGGGCAGTTCCGGCAGATACGGCAGCCCTTCGCCGTCCCCGAAGGACCCGGTGACGGTCTTCGCCGCCTCCCGCGCGTCTCCCCCGGGCATCGACCCGATCCCGGTGGCGCGGCACCCGCTGAACTTGCTTTTCTCGCTCACGCAGGAAGCCTACGGTCCGGGTCGCCGGGCCCGTCGCGGGGCAGGCCCGGCAGAGCGCTTGCCAGGCCCCTGCCCGGGTCCCGGTCCGGCCGCGATCTTGGTCCCGGTCAGCGCCCCGGGCGGACTGTCAGGTCGTTGACCTCGGCGTCCCGCGGCAGATCGAGCGCCATCAACAGGGTGGTGGCCACGGACTCCGGGTCGATGAACCGGGAGGCGTCGTACTCCTTGCCCTCCTGCCGGTGGACCTTGGCCTGCATGGGGCTGGCGGTGCGCCCGGGATAGACGGAGGTCACCCGTACCCCGTTCTCGTGCTCCTCGTGGCGCAGCGAGTCGGCGAGCGCCTTCAGGCCGTGCTTGCTCGCGGCGTACGCACTCCACTCCGCGTGCGCGCTGAGCCCGGCGCCCGAGTTCACGAAGACGACATGGCCCTGGGCGACCCGCAGCTGCGGCAGGAAGAGCCGGGTCAGCTCGGCGGGGGCGACCAGGTTGGCGTTGAGCTGGAAGTGCCATGCCTTGGGCGTGAGATCGCCGACCCGGCCGAGCTCCACGACGCCCGCGATGTGCAGCAGCGAGTCGAGCCGCTCCGGCAGCGACTGCTGGGCGAACGCCCAGGAGAGCCGGTCCGGGTTGCCGAGGTCGCCGACGAGCGTGCGGGCGCCGGGGTGCAGCGCGGCAAGCTCCTTGGCGCGACCCGCGTCCCGGGCCAGCAGCACGAGCTCGTCGCCCCGCGCCAGAAGACGGCGTGCGACAGCCGCGCCGATGCCGGAGCCGGCGCCGGTGATGAGATGAGTGGACATGGCCCCATGGTCGCATCCGCCCATGGGCCTACCGCAGGCCGGACCACTCCTCCAGGTACGCCAGGGCCCCGACCCCGTCCTTCGCGAAGAACACCAGATCGGCGAGCGGAATCGGCAGGAAGCCCTCGTCCTCCATGCGCTGGAACTGCTGGCGCAGTCCGTCGTAGAAGCCCGCCGTGTTGAGCAGGACCACCGGCTTGTCGTGCTTGCCGTGCTTCTTCAGCTCCAGGATCTCGGTCGCCTCGTCGAGCGTCCCGGTACCCCCCACCATGATCACGATCGCGTCGGCCTTCTCCAAAAGGAGTGCCTTGCGCTCGGCGAGATCGCGCGCGATCACCATCTCGTCGGCGTTGGTACGGGCCTTCACGGCCAGGAAGTCGACCGACACCCCCACCAGCCGTCCGCCCGCTTCCTGCACCCCGTCGGCGACGACCTTCATCAGTCCGCTCTCCGACCCGCCCCAGACCAGTGTGTGCCCGCCCTTGCCGATCAGTTCGGCGAATTCGCGGGCGGGCTGGGTGTAGCGGTCGTCGAGGTCGGCGGCGGAGAGGAAGACGCAGATGTTCATGGATGCACCGTATGCGACGCCACTGACACTCCACGGAGCCGGGGAAGAAAACGGCGGACGGAGCGGCTGCACCTGACATGACTTCCACTCCAGGACACCGCATCACCGTCGAGCCCGGCACCGAACACGTGCGCGTGGTGCGCGACGGACAGCTGCTCGCCGAGAGCCGCCGTCCGCTCGTACTGCGCGAGACGGGCTGTCCGGTGCGCTACTACCTGCCGCCGGCCGATGTCCGTACGGAACTGCTGACGACGTCGGACACCCACACCCACTGTCCGTTCAAGGGAGATGCCTCCTACTGGTCACTACCGGACGCGGCCGATCTCGTCTGGGCCTATCCGGACCCGAAGCCCGAAGTCGCCGCGATCAAGGACCACTTCTGCTTCTACGACACCGAGACGGTATCCGACTGACCGTCAGGCGCCGCTCTCACGTGCCGAATGGAAAATTCCCACACGTTCCCCGCAGGAGAGATGAGTTCGGCGATGCTGCGGAGTCACTCCCGCTCGTGTTCGCCGGGGGTCAGCCCTGGCCGACCGCTGCTTCGGTGCGCCGCACCGTCGTCGCGATCGTCGCCGAGCCGACCACCCGCGTCCCGTCGTACAGCACGACCGCCTGGCCCGGGGCCACGCCCCGTACCGCCTCGGTGAAGGTGACGTTCAGCGTGCCGTCCACGAGCTCGGCGGTCACCTCCGTCTCACCTCCGTGGGCACGGAGCTGGGCGGTGTAGGTGCCGGGGCCGACCGGGGCGGTGCCACACCAGCGGGGCTTGATGGCGGTCAGCGCGGTGACGTCGAGGGCCTCGACCGGGCCGACCGTCACCGTGTTGTTCACCGGGGAGATGTCCAGGACGTAGCGCGGCTTGCCGTCGGGCGCCGGGTGGCCGATGCGCAGGCCCTTGCGCTGGCCGATGGTGAAGCCGAAGGCCCCCTCGTGGGTGCCGAGCCTGTTGCCGGACTCGTCGAGGATGTCGCCCTCGGCCTTGCCGCCGAGGCGGTCGGCCAGGAAGCCCTGGGTGTCGCCGTCGGCGATGAAGCAGATGTCGTGACTGTCGGGCTTCTTCGCGACGGCCAGGCCGCGGGCCTCCGCCTCGGCGCGGATCTCTTCCTTGGTGGTGAGGGTGTCGCCGAGCGGGAACATGGCATGGGCGAGCTGCTTCTCGTCCAGGACGCCGAGGACGTACGACTGGTCCTTGGCCATGTCCGAGGCGCGGTGGAGCTCACGGCTGCCGTCCGCGTTCAGCACGACCGTGGCGTAGTGGCCGGTGCAGACGGCGTCGAAGCCGAGGGCGAGCGCCTTGTCGAGCAGCGCCGCGAACTTGATCTTCTCGTTGCAGCGCAGGCACGGGTTGGGGGTGCGGCCCGCCTCGTACTCGGCGATGAAGTCCTCGACCACGTCCTCGCGGAAGCGTTCCGCCAGGTCCCAGACGTAGAACGGGATGCCGATGACGTCCGCGGCGCGGCGGGCGTCGCGGGAGTCCTCGATGGTGCAACAGCCGCGCGCTCCGGTACGGAACGACTGCGGGTTCGCGGAGAGGGCGAGGTGCACACCGGTCACGTCGTGGCCCGCCTCGGCGGCGCGGGCCGCTGCGACGGCGGAGTCGACACCACCCGACATGGCGGCGAGCACCCGGAGGGGGCGCGGGGAAGTCTGATTCATAGCTCCACCAGGGTACGGGTCGCCGGGAACCGAACGCTCGCGGATATGCGTTGTCGACCGTATGGGGACCAAGGGGACGGCGGGCGCCAAGGGCTCCGCAGGGGCGAAGCCGGAGCACGGCATCAGCCGGCGCGGGATGCTGATCGGCGCTGCCGTCACGGCCGTGGGCACGGCGGCGCTGGCGCGGACGAAGCTGGAACATGCCTGGTGGCGGCTGCCGGGAGTCAGCAAGCCCCGGAAGCCGGGTGAGGTGGATTACGCGCGGGCGGAGTGGATAGCGGCGTCGCCGGCGAATTGGCGGCGGGCGGACCGCCCCGCCGACTACGACATCGACCGGGTCGTCATCCATGTCACTCAGGGCAGCTACCGCGGTGCGGTCAAGGTCTTCCAGAGCCCGGACCACGGGGCGGCGGCGCACTACGTGGTGCGCCGGGACGGCCATGTGGCGCAGATGATCCGTGAGCTGGATGTGGCGTTCCACGCCGGGAACAGGTCGTACAACGAGCGCAGTGTCGGCATCGAGCACGAGGGGTTCGTGGACCGGCCGCAGGACTTCACGGCGGCCATGTACGCGTCGTCGGCGCGGCTGACGGCCGCGATATGCGCGCGGTACGGGATCCCGGTGGACCGCAAGCACATCATCGGGCATGTGGAGGTGCCGGGCACGGACCACACCGATCCCGGTCCGCACTGGGACTGGGACCGGTATCTCAAGCTGGTACGGGCAGCGGCTGCCGGCCCGACGAAGGGCCCTGGGGGTCCGAGACCCGAGGAGGGGTCCGGCGGATCGGGGACCGGCAGCCCTGAGAAACCGCGCGCATAGGTGGGGCGGCCTCTTAGCTGAGCCCCGCCGTCCTGGCGCGCTCGACCGCCGGCCCGATCGCCCGCGCCACGTCCTCGACGTCCTGCTTGGTCGACGTGTGACCGAGCGAGAACCGCAGCGTGCCGCGGGCCAGGTCCGGATCGGTGCCGGTGGCCAGCAGCACATGGCTGGGCTGGGCGATGCCCGCCGTGCAGGCGGAGCCGGTGGAGCATTCGATGCCCTGGGCGTCCAGCAGCAGCAGGAGGGAGTCGCCCTCGCAGCCGGGGAAGGTGAAGTGGGCGTTGGCCGGGAGGCGGCCGCCGGGGGCGGGGTCGCCGCCGAGGATGGCGTCGGGGACCGCGGCCAGCACGGCCGCGACCAACTCGTCGCGGAGCCCGCCGACCTCGCGGGCGAACTCCTCGCGCCGTTCGGCGGCGAGCCGTCCGGCCACCGCGAAGGCGGCGACGGCGGGCACGTCGAGCGTCCCGGAGCGCACATGCCGCTCCTGGCCGCCGCCATGCAGCACGGGTACGGGGGTGTGTTCGCGGCCGAGCAGCAGCGCGCCGATGCCGAACGGGCCGCCGATCTTGTGCGCGCTGACGGTCATCGCGGCCAGCCCCGAGCCGGCGAAGTCGACGTCCAGCTGGCCGAAGGCCTGGACCGCGTCGGCATGCATCGGCACGCCGAACTCGTTGGCTACGGCGGCCAGTTCACGTACCGGCATGATCGTGCCGATCTCGTTGTTGGCCCACATCACGGTGACCAGCGCGACATCGTCCCGGTTGCGCACGATCGCCTCGCGCAGTGCGTCCGGGTGGACGCGCCCGTACGTGTCGACGGGGAGGTATTCGACGGTCGCGCCCTCGTGTTCGGCGAGCCAGTCGACTGCGTCCAGCACTGCGTGGTGCTCGACGGGACCGGCGAGAACGCGGGTGCGCCGTGGGTCGGCGTCGCGGCGGGCCCAGTAGAGGCCCTTCACGGCGAGGTTGTCGGCCTCGGTGCCTCCGGAGGTGAAGACCACCTCGCTGGGGCGTGCGCCGAGGGCGTCGGCGAGGGTCTCTCTGGACTCCTCGACGGTACGGCGGGCCCGGCGCCCGGCGGCGTGCAGTGAGGACGCGTTGCCGGTGACGGCGAG
Organism: Streptomyces sp. NPDC048411; assembly: GCF_040704695.1. Taxonomy (NCBI): domain Bacteria; kingdom Bacillati; phylum Actinomycetota; class Actinomycetes; order Kitasatosporales; family Streptomycetaceae; genus Streptomyces; species Streptomyces sp. NPDC048411. The sequence continues at coordinate 238 of NZ_JBEZKL010000166.1, read as the reverse complement.
CTGGGCGGTCATCGCCGCGATCGCTTCCGGAAGCATCGGCGTGGTCGCGGCGTGGTCGAGGTATGCCATGGTGAGCTCGATTCTACGAGCGTGTGGCGGGGCGCACGCCGGGCGCATCGCGGTCCGGTACCCGTGCACGGTGGGCGGGTGCTGTGCCGCCTGCCCTTGTGCGCCGACGCTTCGTACACCTATGTCCGGTCGCCGCTCGGCCGGTTATGACTGTTCGCGGCGAAGCGCC
>NZ_JBEZKL010000165.1:0-15023 GCF_040704695.1 Streptomyces sp. NPDC048411 | reverse complement strand
CCCGATACTGGGTGTATCGGGGCGAGCCCGACAACGCAGCGAGCGTGCGTGCCAGGCGTCGTCTGGCAGGCGGGACTTTCGAAACACGCCCTAGCCTGGCCGTTTCGCTGAAGCGGGGGCCAGTTGGCCTTCGAACCTTGCCGTGCGTGCCTCTTTCGTCCAGGTCAGATCAGTGCGGCACGCACGTTGGCGAGCGCCTCGTCGAGCGTGGTCGCAACGTTCTCGTGACCGCTGAAGCCGTCGTCCTCGCACGGGTCGACGGTCCAGCCCCAGCCGCTTTCGGGATGCCCGTCGATGGTAGCGGCGTGCTTGCCCTTGGTGATGGTGATGGAGAGGTTCCCGGCCGGGAAGGTCTCGATTTCGGTGTGTGCCGTCTCGCCGAAGGCGTGGTGGATGGCGTCGCGGGCTTCCTGCTCGGTGGTCATGGGCTGCTCCTGGTGGACGGTGACGACGACGGTGCGGCCGCTCGGACCGGCGAGGGGGCGGCCGCCCGGAGGGATCGAGGGTGCCTGCGGGCACGGTGAGTCCGAAGGGTGGAGTGAGCTCGAGAACGGTGCCACCTGTGCGGGTGGCGCAGCACTCGGGGCAGATTCCGTGCTGCTCTTTGGTGAAGGTGGACGTCATCAGCAGGTTATCCCCGAGCCGGAACCCCACTCCTGTGGCAGATACTCCCAGGAAATCGCCGTGTGCGGCACGAACAGAATCTCCTGAGACTCCGCCGATCGTTCAGACGTATGCAATGTGGGTGGCTCGTGCGGCGCTCGACCTTCGGCTGGAGCGGCTCGATCACGTCGCACAGGTCGTCGCTGCCTTTCCACGTCATCGCCCCGCGCCATTCCCTTACCTCCGCGACCTGATGAACCTGACACCGAGCTGGACCCGATCACTCCATTGATCATTCTGCGGGAGGTTCTTGAGGATACGGGGCAACGGCTGGAGCAGCAGATTACGAGTTGGCTGACGCTATTCCTGCCGTTGGCCCTCGGTGTGAGCGTGGCGTCTTCGGCTCCGGCTGTCTCGCCGCGTTCAGTGCAACCGATCATGCGTTCGTGAGCCTCTCCCCACCCCAAAACTCCGCGGGAGGGAACGCGGAAAATGCCGCCTGCACTCCGGTATTCCCTGGCCCGCGCCGCACGGGATGTCCGCGCCGCCAGGGAGCCGATGATGCCGTGGGTACGGGCTGCGCGGATGCCATGGCCCGCGTCGGGCAACGCGGGCGACGAGACGCACAGCAGATGAGCGAACGGATCGGCGCCGACCTGAACGCTCACCCCGTGCTTGCGATGACTTTCCCGGAATAATGCGGCCGATCGGCGGCGATCCGGAGGTGCCCCGATTCCGTGCCGGAGCCTTCAGCACGGAGCCGAACCGCGAGAGCCGATTGCGGTTCAGCGGTATCCAGTGGCGTCGGCAGGCTTGCCCGCGTCCTGAACCTCGACGATGTACCGCCAGGCGTCCGGTCGGCTGCCGTCAACGTCGGTGAAGCCGTAGACCCCGGCGAGCTGACCGGCGGACAACGACTGCCCGTTCCAACGGCTCACCCGGGGATCGGCGGCCAGGGCAGCGACGGCTCGCCCGACGTAGAACGGGCTCTCGGAGATACAGAAGTGCGGCTCGCGCTCCAGCGCGTCATGCCACGATTCCTCGGTCACGCCGAAGTGGTCGAGCATGATCTCCGAACGCATCCACCCGGGCGTCAGTGCCACCGCTGTGCCACCCCGCGAATCGAGTTCGTGCCCCAGCGCGAAGGCCATGCGCAGCACCGCGGCCTTGGCAAGATCGTAGAAGAACGAGACCCGGTAAGTGTCCCGGTTGTACTCGGCGGTGCCGTCGGTCATCTCGACCACCAGTCCGCCGTTGTTCCGCAGGAGGAGGGGTAGAGCGTGGTGGCTGGTGATTGCGTGGGTCTCCACCGCGAGCCGGAGCAGCCGCAGTCCCTTGTCGAGGTCGTGCTCCCACACGGGGGTGTCCCATTCGAAGAGGAGTTCACCACCCCAGATGTCGTTGACCAGGATGTCCAGCCGGCCTTGTTCGGATGCAATGCGATCCACCAGGCTTCGGACCTGGGAAGGAACCAAGTGGTCGGTCGGGACCGCGATGCCGCGGCCTCCCGCCTCGGTCACGAGATCGGCGGTGTCCTCGATGGTCTCGGGGCGGTTGTACTCCGAGCGTTGCCCCCGTGTGCTACGGCCAGTTACGTAAACAGTAGCCCCAGCCACGCCGAGTTCCGCCGCGATCGCCCTGCCGGCTCCCCGCGTCGCCCCTGCGACGAGAGCGACCTTTCCGTCCAGTCTTGCTGACATGCATGTCCTTCCGTGTCCTTGACGCGCTGCGCCGGCGCCCGTGCGAGCACCTCCGACAGGATGGTTGCGCAGAAACCGGACACCTTCTGTCGTGTTTTTCCAGCCGTCCAATTCTTGGTTGCCGCCATGATGTCGACTCAGCAGCGGGCCGTACCGACCGGAAACTGCGCGTCCTGCAGACTTGAATAACGGCTGCGTTCACCAACATCAGCGCGCGCCCGGCCGGCCGGTACACCCCACCGTCCAGCTCTACGCTCGATATGTGCGAGCGGCGCCTTCCAGGACCGGCTCGGACATCTCAAGGCGGCGGCCACCGTCTTCCCGGCCTTGCAGGGCTCCAGCGGACAAGGTTGCGTCACCGTCCCCAATCCACTGGCTTCACTGAACGCAAGGGCGCAAGCAGCCACCGACCTATGAACGATCGGAAGAGTCATGACATCCGTGCATCACCGGACTGCAGAGATCGACGGGCAGAGTGTCTTCTACCGGGAGGCTGGGTCGCAGCGAGCGCCCGCAGTCGTGCTCCTGCACGGGTTCCCCGCCAGCTCGCACATGTTCCGCCACCTCATACCTGCCCTGGCGGACCGCTATCACCTCATCGCACCGGACTTCATCGGCTTTGGGTTCTCTTCCGCGCCGTCACCTGAGGAGTTCCCCTACAGCTTCGAATCCCTCACCGACATCACCGCCGGCCTCCTCGATCGATTGCACATCGAACGCTATGCCGTATATGTCCATGATTACGGTGCCCCTGTCGCCTGGCGCCTGGCACTGCGGGCAACGGACAGCATCACCGCGATCATCACGCAGAACGGAAACGCCTACCAGGAAGGCTTCGTCGCGGCATTCTGGGACGGCCTCTTCGCGTACGCCGCCAACCCCGACGCAGACACCGAGAGGGGCGTGCGTGCCGCCCTGACTCTGGAGAGCACCCGCTGGCAGTATCTGAACGGAGTTTCGGATCCCAGTCTGATCAGCCCCGACACGTGGACGCTCGATCAGGCCTTGCTAGACCGCCCCGGCAATGACGAGATCCAGTTGCAACTGTTTCGCGACTACCCGACCAACGTCGAGCTCTATCCAGCCGTTCAGGCGTACTTCCGCACCAGCCAGGTCCCGCTTCTTGCACTCTGGGGTGCGGGCGACGAAATCTTCGGCCCCGACGGCGCCACCGCGTTCCTGCGCGACCTGCCGCACGCAGAGATACACCATCTTGACACCGGACATTTCGCGCTGGAGAGCCACCTCGACGTCATTACGGCGAACATCCGCGAATTTCTCGGAAAAGTACTCGCATAGCCACATCGGGGCGATGTACGAGACCCCGCCGACGATTTCCAGGGCACCCACGCAGTTCGGCGCCGGCCCGGGCGATCCACCCGACGCCGGCCTTCCTTGGTTTCTGCTCCTTCCCCAGCCGGTGAGCCCTCGCCCGAGCGGGCGCACATCGAGATGCGCAGATGCGCCCGGACCCACCGAATTGTCCCTTTGCGCCGAAGCAGGCTGGTTGTCACCGACGAGAGCGGCCGATCTGCCATTCTGCCGGCGCCCGACACACGGTGATTGTCACCGGGGCAGCACGCTGCTTGTCACCATCGGTTCAGGCGGCACGGCAGTTGTCACTGGCTGCGGCTCCCACGTTCCGGTCACTGTCGGCGCAACTCACTGAACCAGCGCACGATCGCCGACGTGGCCGCGACATTGGACCCCAGGTGCCGGGATCCGTGGTAGTCGACATCGCCGAGATCGACGACCGGGGCGGCCACACCGCACGAACCCGCCGCGCCGCATGGACGGGGAATCGTCCTTGTGACTGCCAGTACCGTGGGCGAAGGAGACCGCCTGCAACCGTCCCTCACTGGTGAGCGGCAGCACGAACAGCCCGCTCGCCGTGGTGAGCCGTCCGTACGGATCGACGGTCCGGTAGACCAGCCGGTACGCGACCACGCCGTACCGGACGATGTCGTCTTCGAACCCGGCCGCGCCCAGCTCCGCGGTCACGGCCTGCGGAGTCGCGAGCGTGTACAGCTTCTCGGCGGAGACCAGCGAGCCCCGGCCATGCTCTTCGTGCTGCGCCTGCGTCTGGGCATGAGCGGCGGGCACAGTGGCGGCGGTGGCGACGGCCGGCCCGCTCAGCAGCAGGCCGCAGCAGACGGCTGCCACGGCCGCCCGGAGACCGCTGCGGTACCGGGTTCCGCCGCGCGACGTGGGTGAGGCGGGGATGACCACGAGTTCCTCCAAGTGTGGCTCAACAAAGGCCAGTTCAGCCTCACCTGTGACAAACCTCGACGCACTGGTGCAAGCCCCCGGGCCTTCCTGGTGCATGCCCCCGTTCCCCTTACCGCCCTGCGACGGCCATTACCACCTGAGGTTGCGGACTCGACACCCCAGCACCCCGTGCTTGCTTCGGTGTCGGCGTACCGAGAAGCCAGCGCCGTGGAAGGCATTGCCGCCAGGCGGCTGCAGATCGCGCTGTGCATCAAGCGGGGCCCTCTCTTCGATGGGCCTGCTGCGATCTTGATGACAACAAGCCCGCCCGTGTGACAACTATCGTGCTTCGGCTCACCCTTCGTGTGACTTACGGCCTCCCCCGCGGTAGGGAGTGGATCAGCGAGCGGCGTCGTGCGGCTTCGACGGCAAGGCGGAGGACGGAGTCGACGCGGAGCGTCGGTGACCGACGACAACGCCGCAGGGGCCCCTCCCTGCTCGAGCGAAGCCGAGAGCTTGGGGGAGCAGCCGCAGGGCGTCGGCAGCCCACTCTCTACCGCGGGGGAGGCCGTGAGCGCTTCAGTTGGCGAGTTGAGTGTTGTGGTCAGCGAGCGAGCTGATTTCGCCCCTCTACGCGCGAGCTCTCGCCGCCCGAATCGACCGAGACGCCGCAGCCCAACCCACCCGGGGTCATGGCGCATGAGCACACAAGGCTCACGTGTCGGGGTGTCGTTGAGGCTCCGCGTCAGGACAGGGCGAGGACGCAGAACTCGTGGCCCTCCGGGTCGGCCAGGCACGTCCACGGAACGTCGCCCTGGCCGAGGTCGAGGTCGGTGGCGCCGAGGGCCCGCAGCCGGGCCACCTCCGCTGCTCTGTCGTCACCGGGGTAGGGCAGCAGGTCAAGATGGACGCGGTCTGGCACGGTCTTCACGCCGGGCGTGCGGAGGAACTCGAGATACGGGCCGACGCCCTTGGCGGAGCGCAACACCGCTTGATCGTCAGTCACCTCGTGCAGGGTCCAATCCATCGCCTCGCCCCAGAACCGGGCCATGGCCCGCGGATCCGCGCAGTCGACCACCACCGCGGCGATCGGCCCGGTGTCCCGGTAGATCTCCCGAGGCTCCAGCACGCAGAACTCGTTGCCCTCCGGGTCCGCGAGGACCGTCCACGGCACTTTGCCCTGGCCCACGTCTGCGGGCGTCGCACCGAGAGCCCGGAGGCGCGCGACCAACTCCGCCTGATGGGCGGCAGAGGTGGTGGCGAGATCGAGGTGCACACGGTTCTTTGCTGTTGTCTTGGATTCCGGGACGGGAACGACGTCGATGCAGACGGCGACCGGGTCCGGCCAAACAAAGCCGCCGACGGGTCCAACGTAAGTGGTCACACCGGGTCGGAAAACACTCCAGCCGAGCGCCTCCGCCCAGAACCGGCCGACCGCCAAGCCATCAAGAGCCTTTATGTTCACCTGAACAGGTCGCAGTGCCATGCCGGCAATCCTATGCACCCGCTCTGCATCGACATCCGCACCGTCGCCAAACAGAGATCAACTCGCTCACCAGCCGCCATGCTCAGCTCGCCAGATGAAGTGCTGAGCACATTCGCGCCTTCGCATGGCCGGGCGCGGCCGGGTCAGAAGTCGAGCTCGACGTAGTCGATGTCGGTGAACTCGACCAGGAGGCCGTCGGCGCGGCGGCCGCGGTCCTTGAAGTACTGCTCCTGGAGTCCTTCGGCGACGACGGCCTGGAGCTGCTCGTCCGTGGCGCCGGCAGCCTGGGCGTCGAAGAGGCGGGCGGCGTACTCGGGCGGGAGGTGCTGAGTGATCAGCCGGATGCGTCCGTCGTCCGTGGTGCCGGGCGCTGCGGTGAACCCGAACCTCGCCCTCGTCTCCACCACGATGCCGGTGGAGGTGGCAGCCTGCTTCTTCGCCTTCTCCTTCACTCGCGGCTGCCACCGCATGCGGACCTCACCGGCAAGCCGGGCCGCGAGGTCCGCATGCGGCTTCTTGAACTGGTCCTTGACGTACCGTTCGACGGTGCGCTGGGAAATGTCCAGCAGTTCGGCCACGGCCCGGGTGCCCTTGTACTGCTTGACCAGGAACCGCATCTGCGCGGGAGCCCCCTTGGGGATGGGGCGGGTGGCGGTGCCGGCTGCGGCTTTGTCGAGACTGTCTCCGATGATGCCCATCAAGCGCTCCTACTCTCCGTCGATCGCGGCGTCGGTTCCCTTGATGTGGCGTGCCGGATTGTGTCCTTCGTCGAGCATCTGCACAGCCCACAGCATTTCCTGGGTGCCCTCGTGCTTGACCATCCCCGGTGACACACCGAGTCGGAACGTACCCGGGGCCGGCTTCCCGTCGGCGGTGTGCGGCAGGACGTCCAGCGGGGACGGCCCGTCGGAGAGGTAGACGGCACAGTCCGACAGCAGCGCGATCGGGAGCAACGCGTCCTCCCCAAGCATCAGGTGCCCGACGGGGGCCGGAGCGGTCTGCGTCGCCAACGCCGTCTTCACCACCTTGCGGTGCATGTTGACGCGGGCGGCGGAGATGACAGCGGCACGGATGTCGGGGCGCCACGTCGAACGCTCCAGTGCGGGCCACCGCTCGCCGAACTTGTACCCGGTGCCCTGGGGACGCTCGCGCAGCTTGCCGATGCCGCCCTTGACCGTCGACTTGATGGCGGACAGGACCGCAGCCATGCCCGGGTCGGTCTGCTTGTGCGTCACCATTGCGGCCAGGAACTCGGTCTCGGTCATGCCTGAAACGACGCCCAGATCAGCCATCGTCTGCTTGTACGCCTCGGCAAGGCGCTTGTACCAGGGGTCCAGGTACGGACCGGACTCGGTGCGGACCCATCCTTCCAGTGGCCGGATGGCCACCGGCAGCTTGTAGGTGTCGATGAGCTCGGCGGCGTAGGCAACGGTCGGTGTCGCGTACCAGGCCGGGCCTTCCGGGCGGGTGCCGTGCGGTGTGAACGGGCTGGGCAGGCGCGGGTCCAGCTCGATGCCCGAGAGGTCGACCAGCCAGCTCCCGGGCGTCCTCTTCTCGAACACTGGGGCCGTGACGTGAACCGGTGCGCCCAGGCCGACAACGAGCCGGTTCGCGGCGGCGAGGAACGCGGTGTTGACGTCGATGCCGACTGCGAACGTCCTGGTGCACTCTGTGTCGGTGAGCAGTTGCGGGTCACGGGTCCACTCGTACGCCTCCTCGTCCAGGACCTCCCCCGGGGTGCGCTGATGGGTACGCGGATAGAGGGCGGCGACGACCGGGTGCTCGTCCGGGGCTTCCACCGGTGCCGGGTCGACCGGGTCGGTGAGCGAGCCGGGCACCGGCCCGGACACCCAGGTGCCGGTGTCCTCGTTCCGTACAGCGCGGGTCGGCGGGCGCAGCGCGGTCATCGTCTCCAGGCCGGAAACGGCAGTGGAGCCGCGGGGGGTGATGACGCGAGTCGCGTAGGTGCCGAGTACATCGGCGATGCCGGCCGGGTCCATCTGGTCGGTGTGGCCCCAGGACCGGGCGTCGAGTGCGCCCCAGGGCAGGACCGCGAACTGCACACACTGGCGGTGGCCGCCGGTGGCAGGGCGGTAGATCCGCGCCCAGGGGCCGAACCCGCGCCGGGTCAGCTTCCACTTCGCCCTGGTGATCTGCTTGACGACCTTGTGGTCCTCGGGCAGCCGCAGGCCGCGCCGGTCCTCCAGGCGCTCGGGGAGCCCGAGCCGTTCGGCGGCGGCGCCGGTGAGGACGATCAGAGGGTCGGCGTCCTTGCCGGACGGGTGCAGGCGCGGCGCGCCCAGGTGCGCGTCGGCGAGGGTCCAGTCGACCAGCGCGGGAATGGTCCTGGCGGGACAGTCGAGGACGAGTCCGCCGACGCAGTACAGCGAGCCGTCGCCGTCCAGCACACCGAGCGGACCGTTTGCGTAGCCCGAATCGGCGGCGCCTCGGGCGGGGGCCTGCTTCGGGGTGACCCTCCGCACGGCCGGGCGCCGCGACATCGATGGGGTGATGCTCGCCGAACGGTCCGGCCGGGCGCCCGTCGTTGGAGCCGGGGTCGGGAGGGACTGCGGCGTGGTGTCGGGTTCGGCGGCCGGCCCTGCGGGCCGCGGGCGAACTTCCGTAGCGGTGCTCACCGTTTCGGGAGACATGACCTGACCGGCCGCGACGGCGTCGGCCGGGTAGAGCTCGGCAAGCTTCTCCAGCAGCCGGGCGTACGCCTCGCGCTGCGGCGGCCGTGGTTCGGTCTTGCCGCTCTCCCACGACACCACGGTCGGCCGGCGCACCTTGAGCGCCTTGGCGACCTGGTCCTGGGTCAACCCATGAGCTTTGCGCAGACGTTCCCGCTCGGCGGGCGGGGGCAGCGGGGAAGCGGACGCGATCAGCGCATCGATCGCGTCGAACAACTCGGACATGAACACCTCCGGTCCCATCCTACAGCGAGAAACGGCCATTACGCGTACGAAGATCGTACAATGCGCGTACATTTGACCTGTCTCATGGAGAGGTTGACCGTCCGCTGCGCACGAACCGGATTGACCTCACGCAGCGAAGCTTGAGCGATTCTCAGCGAAGGCTCGTGACCGGTGCTTTCCTCACCGATGGTTGAGTGCGCAGGTCAGAGCGTTGCTTCACACGCCGGTTTGGCGATCGCTGCGGCTCCAGCCACGCGGCCATGTCGCCAGCGGCCATGCAGGCTTCTGACCTGCAGTGTTGCCCCGCGCTCATGGCCTGGCTGCGATATTCCCCTGTGACACCCCCGCCCAAGATTGTGTGCTGAGTACGGGAACTCATGTACGCCAGGAGACCGGCTGGCAGGATCCGCGATATGACGAGTGGCAGAGGGACGCTGACGGCCCTGCATCTCTTCCTGGTCTGGGCGACGATGACGGCTGCGGTGCCGATGCTCGGCTTCGAGCTGCTGGTGGCCGGCTGGGGTGGTGGGGCCGGTGCGACGGTGCCGATCTTCGCGTTGGGTGTGCCGCTGACGGTGGGCCTGCTGGCCACAGCGGGGATACCGGCGCGGGCCGTGGTGCCACTGTGCGGCTCCGTACCGCAGCGGCTCGGCTGGGCGGTACTGGTCTTCGTCCTCGGCACGCTCGGCGTCCTGGCAGGTCTGGTCGCCTACAGTGGAGACGTCGACTTGGGGAGCGCCAGTACCCGCATGGCGCTGACGGGGGCGCCGTACGCAGTGGCCGCGGCGTTCTTCGTGCCGAGCCGGTGGGTGCGGCTGGGTGCGATGGCCATGCTGTTGACCGGGGTGGCCTATGGGGGCTTCATCGGCCCGGCGCAGTCGCAGCAGCGGCAGCACGAGGCGGAAGTCGCGCAGTACCGGGAGCATCCGGAACTGCTGTACCTGGGCGCTGCGCCGCCCGGCATGCGGGTGTCCCGTGCCGAGGTCGGCCCCGCCTACTTCCACGTCGAATACCGCTCCGTTCAGCAGGACGAGTACGCGTACGTGGACCTCACGGTGCGCTCGCCGCTCACGCCGACACCCCGATGCCCCGAGCTCGCAGAGAAGAACGTGACCTGCACGGTAGACGGGCACAGCGAGATGCGCACGGTCCGCGACCTCCCCGGCGGCGTCCGCGCCGTCACCCTCACCCGCCACCACCGGGACGCGGAGGTCGAAGGCACCAGCCAGACCCTCGACGAACCCGGGCTACGCCGTCTCCTGAACACCCTGCACCCGCTGTCGAACACAGAGCTGGAGAAACTGATACGGGAAAAGAAGATCGACCACAGACTCTGAGCCATGCTCGCCCCGGGCCCCTGGCACCGAAACCTGCGCGCTCAACCATCGGTGAGAAGAGCGCCGGCCACAAGCCTTCGCTGAGAATCGCTCAGGCTTCTCTGCGAGAGGTCACGGATACCCTGTGCCATCGAAGGTTGATCAGCGAAGGTTGACGGGCGGCGCCGGCGCGTCCGTCTGGACGCCGATCCGCAGGTGACGGAGGTCGCTTCGCAGCCGTTCTGGCTGCACTGGCACGACGGCGGGCACAGGCACCGGCACGCTCCCGACTACTTCGTGTGCCTTGCGAACGGGCGGGGCCGGGTGGTGGGTGCCCAGGCCGCTGACCGCGGTGACGCAACAGACCACCAGGTTCGTGCCACCGAACGTTGAGTGACTGAGGATGCTCGAGGCCAGGGGGCGACGTCTCGGCAGCGGACCCGAACGTCGTCGTAGTGGTCCCTTCTGCGGCGCGGGAGGAGAGACGCAGGTCACAGCTGTTCATGTCACATCCTGCCGAGCTGTGCCGTCGTAAGTGTGTAAGCACCGACAACCGCAGAGGGGATCACCATGAGTACCCGTTTGAACGCCTTCAGCAGTCCGACCATGGGTAAGGTTTTCAAGCACATCATTGCGGCAGGCAAGGTGCTCGATGACTCGACGCTGCCGACCACGACGCAGGAGCTGGTGAAGCTTCGCGCCAGTCAGATCAACGGGTGCGGCTTCTGCACCGACATGCACAGCAAGGACGCCGCCGCTGCCGGTGAGACCTCGGTACGTCTCAACCTGGTCGCGGCGTGGCGGGAGGCCACGGTCTTCACCGAGGCCGAGCGGGCCGCGCTGGAGCTGACGGAGCAGGGCACGCGCATCGCGGATGCGGCTGGTGGGGTCACGGATGAGGCCTGGGCGAACGCTGCCAAGCACTACGACGAGGAGCAGCTGGCAGCCCTGGTGTGCGGGATCGCCCTCATCAACGCCTTCAACCGGGCGAACGTCATCATCCAGCAGCCCGCAGGCGACTATCAACCCGGCCAGTTCCACTGACGGGCCGGCCGTGGCCGCTGGTGTCGTCTGACACCACCAGCGGCAACACACACCGGGCACCGTTTCGCGGAGCCCGGTGTGTTGTTCTGGTCCGTCCGATGGCCCGACTGCCCCTCACTCAAACTTCCCTACGTTCTTCCCCGGGACTGGGCGAGGGCGAGTGGCTACGCCACCATGGTCCGCACCTCTGATCGGGCTCCTGGCCTACCTGCCGGTGGCAGTCACAGGACCGGCAGCAATCCGGTGATCAGCCGACGGGCCCGCGCAGTATCGGCGCCCGGGACGGGTCGCCGTGGGCCGGCCAGCCGCTCGTCTACGTCCTGGGCTTGGTCGATGGCGCCGCACCGCGGCGTCCGGAACGCCGGCAAGTCCGTGGCCATAGATGCGACTCTCTCGCCAGCGAGCGGGGCCGTCTCCGGAATGGGGCATGTCGCGGCAAGGCGGTCACGGCATGGTCCAAGTTGTCCGGCCATACCGTTTCACGAGCCGTTCACCATTGCTACAGCCGGGCACGCAAGGCCTGAATGGTCCAGTCGAATGCCGGCGTCAGACTGTGCGGGGCGGTCCAGCCGTTGATCACGGCAAGCAGCTGGAAGTACCTGTCTCGACGCGGGTCGTTCGCGGTCTCCAGCCAGGACAGCAGGCGACGCCCGAGCTCGACGTCGTCGGGGCCGGCAATGACGTACGCGTAATGCGCCGTGATCGCCGCAATGACCGGATCCGCCCGGGGCGAGTCCGGGTCGGTGCCGTCCGCAAGCGCGGGAGCAACCTGGTCACGGATTACCGCCGCAACGTCGCGGCCCAGTCGCGTGGCCCCGTCCTTCGTACGCTCTGCCATGTGGTCCTCGACCATCCCCCGCATGCCGGCGCGAAAATCCGGATCCTGGGACAGCTCGGCCAGCTCCACCCACGCCTGGACCTGCTCCGCTTCGGGATTGTCGGGCAGTTCCGGCGTCATCGAGCGAATGACGGCTGCACACTCGGGTCTGTCGTGCAGGTCGGCGAAGACAGCGTCGAGGAAATCACCGATCAGGTAACGGCGTTCGTCATCGGAGAGTCTGGCCAGCTTGTGCATGAGTTCCATCTCCTCAAGGGTGGACCCGCGTCTGGCCACCACCGTCAGTACCGCACGGCGCAGGCGCAGGGTCCTGATCTGCACTGCGAGGGCCTCGGCGTGCGTCGCCGCAACCTGCGGGAGCGACAGCTCCCGGTCCACTACCTTCCGAATCGTGGAAAGATCCAGTCCCAGGTCACGCAGCGTTCGTACGAAGTCCAGGCGTGCGACGGCGTCGATGTCATAGAGGCGGTAGCCCGCCGAGCTGCGGTCGATCGGCGGCACGATCCCACGGTCGGAATAGAACCGAATGGTCTTGACCGTGAGACCGGTGCGCCGGGCCAGGTCACCGATCGAGTAGAGCGTGTCGCCGTCCATGCCCCCACCTTCGCGTCTCCCCTTACTGGAGACTCAAGCCCAGTCCGGCGCCGGTAGCAAAGCACGCCCCTGCCCGAGCCCAGCCGGCTGCATGAACGGACGCGTCGAGGCCTCCCGTCTGCGTACGCAAGCAGCACGCTCAGCTACGAAAGTGCGCCTTGCTCGAGCCCGCGCCGTTGGAGGCGGTATGGATGCCGGGCAGGGCCTGCGCGTCGTTCGTGGTGGCTGGGGTGGTGGCCACGTCCGTGATCACGTTGGCGCCGTCGGGTCTCGGTGAGATGGGCGACGAAACCCCTTCCAGCGGGTGGTCTGTGCTCGCGCAGCGCGGACTCCCGGGCCGCCGCGCATCTGGGTGCGAGTTCGCCGAAGTGTGCGCGAGAGACCCCGGGCAGGGCAGGATGGGAACAGGCCGAACGGGCCTGGGTAAGCGTCACAACTCACCCAACCCGGGCGGCCCTTCTCACGTCACGTTCTGGCCAGGACCGACTGACATAGTGAACCGTGTGACTGGTCAGCCCTGTCCCGTCGGCGGCTCACTGGCCTTGGACGATCTCCCACATGTAGCCATCAAGGTCTCGGAAGCTGGCGGTGCGCGGACCCCAGCGCCGATCCATCGGCCCGTTGACGAGCTCAACGCCGGCCGCGGCGAGGTCCGCGCACTTCGCATCGACGTCGTCCACCTCGATGGTGAAGACCAGGCGCACGCCAGCCTCGCGCGGGGCCGCGGTCGCTGGCTCGATGAGTTCCGGGACGTGCGTCGTCTGCAGCAGGTTGATGATCGTCCTGCCGAAGCTGAAGGCGACGGATTGCTCGTCCTCGAAAAGGATCGGGGCGTCGAAGACGTCCAGATAGAACTTCTTCGAGGCGGCTACGTCTTCGACGAAGACGGTGTTGGCGGCGATGCCGTTGGCCCATGCGCTCATGACGGCTCCTTGCTCGTTGGCGACGGAGACCAGAGCCTACGACCGGCCACTGACAACCCACGGCGGGCCCTGGAGGCAGGGCCCGCCCCGGCCCATGCTGGCGGGTTTCGTCGCAATCGGTCGGACCGACTTCATTTTCTCCCCAGGTCGTCAGGCCCGGTCCGACCTCGATGCCGCGCGAGCGGCCAACAGGGACCTGACCAGAGCTTTGAACCGACGCGGCTGAGTCAGAAGCTGTGTCCGAACCTCTTTCCACTGTTCAGAGGCATGATCAGGTACGGGGGCCAGTAGATGCGCCAGGCGCCTGGGACGATCGTCCATCCGGCTGGCACCCGTTCGAGAAGGGGCGTTTCCCGGATGGTTGGTGGCCCTTGTGGTTCCTAGCCTCGGGTCATGCTCTCTCGTCGTTTACGGTTATCAGCTGCTCTGCTGGCGCTGGCTGTGTCGTCTCTGCCGTCGGCTGCGGCTTCGGCCGCGCCGCACCCTTCCGGCAGGGGGTGGTCTGTGCAACGTGACGCCGACGCGCTGCGCGATGCCGGGGTCACCGGAGTGACGGTCCGCCTGGAAACTCCTCGCGGGACAGTCACGGCCCGTTCCGGGGTGGGGGACCTGGTCACTCGCCGCGCGGTCTCGAAGGACGGCTACCTGCGGCTGGGCAGTACCACCAAGACGTTCGTCGCCACCGTCGTGCTGCAGTTGGTGGGCGAAAAGCGGATCTCCCTTGACCAGACGGTGGAGCAACTGCTGCCCGGGGTCGTGTCCGGAGCCGGAAACAACGGCCGGACCATCACCGTCCGCGACCTGCTGCAGCACACCAGCGGCCTGTCCGACTACATCTACGACGTCTTCCCCGACCCCAGTGCCCAGACCTACTTCGCCAACCGGTGGCGTGCCTACAAGCCCGAAGAGCTGGTGGCCCTGGCCATGCGCCATGAGCCTGCCTTCCCAGCAGGCACCCGCTGGGCGTACTCCAACACGAACTACGTACTTGCCGGAATGATCATCGAGAAGATCACAGGCCGCACCTGGGAACAGCAGGTGCACAACCGCATCCTGCGCCCCATCGGCCTGGAGCACACCGACACTCCCGGCACTTGGCCCTTCCTGCCGCATCCGCACACGGCCAACTACCAGCAGTTCACCGTGGACGGCCCGATGGTCGACACCACGATCCCCTACCGTCCCTTCGACAGCGGGGCCGACGGCTCGATGACCGGCACGGCCCGCGACCTCAACCGCTTCTTCATCGCCCTGGTCAACGGACGGCTGCTGAAGCCCGCCGAGCTAGTGCCGGATCAGGTAACGTTTGCCCTGTTGTGATGTGACGCGCCGTCCGGGGTCCTTCTCCGGGCAGCGGGAGGCGGTCACCGTGTGCGGGTGGCTGAACGAGTACGCG
>NZ_JBEZKL010000164.1:0-15321 GCF_040704695.1 Streptomyces sp. NPDC048411 | reverse complement strand
TCCACACCCCCCCCCCCGCCCACCGTGCCGCTCGGGCGGGCGTCGGTGTGCGTCTGCGCGGCGGCGGCCGCGCTCCGGCACAGCTGCGCTCAACCTCCCGGTCCTGCGCGACGACCCAGGTGGCCGGTGAACCACTGTGTGGCCAGGTCCGCCACCTCTGCGAGAGCACCGGGCTCCTCGAACAGGTGAGTGGCGCCGGGGACCACGGCGAGCCGGCTCTCGCAGCGCAGCTGTGCCTGAGCCTGGCGGTTGAGGTCCAGCACCACCTCGTCCTCGCCTCCGACGATGAGCAGCGTGGGCGCGGTCACCGCCGGCAGGCGGGGCCCGGCCAGATCGGGCCTGCCGCCGCGGGAGACGACCGCCAGGGCCGGGGAGCCCGGCTCCGCGGCCGCCCACAACGCGGCGGCCGCGCCGGTGCTGGCGCCGAAGTAGCCCACCGCGAGACCTTGGACCTCGGGCTGTTCGAGCAGCCACCGGGTGGTGTCGGTCAGGCGGCGGCCCAGCAGGGCGGTGTCGAAGACGTTGGCCCGGTCCAGTTCTTCCTCCGCCGTGAGGAGGTCGAACAACAGCGTGGCCAGACCGACCTTGTTCAGCGAGTCCGAGACGGAGCGGTTGCGCGGGCTGTGCCGGCTGCTGCCGCTGCCGTGAGCGAACACCACGAGGCCCGTGGCCCCTTCGGGGACGGCGAAGTGCCCGGCGAGCCGGACCGGTCCGGCGTGCACGACGACGTCCGGATCCGCAACGGGCGGAGCGGCGGATCGAGCTGCGTCCTGCGCGGCCGAGCCCAGCGGACCGCTCCCTGACAGCCGGTCCGCCGCCCGCTCGAGGCAGGCGATGACCTCGGAGTCGGTGGTCTGCGCGAAGTCCTCGTAGAACTGCCCGATCCCGAGGAAGCCGACCGGGGTGCTCGGGCACACCAGTTCATCGGCGGCGCCCTGCATCTTGGCGGTCCAGCCCTGCGGTGCCACGGGGACGGCGAGCACCACCCGGGCCGCTCCCTGGCCGCGGGCGATCAGGCAGGCGGCCCGGGCGGTCGACCCGGTGGCGACGCCGTCGTCGACGACGACCGCCGTCCGGCCCCTGACCCCGGTACGCGGTCGGCTGCCCCGGTAGCGCCGGGCACGCCTGTCCAGCTCCGCACGCTCCCGCTCCTCCACAGCGGCCAGTTCCTCCTCGGTCGTTCGCGTCGCATGCATCACCTCCTCGTTGACGACGCGCACGCCGTCCTCACCAATGGCTCCCATGCCCAGCTCCGGCTGGAAGGGCACGCCGAGCTTGCGCACCACGATGATGTCCAGCGGCGCTCCGAGGGCCTCGGCGACCTCCGCCGCCACCAGCACGCCACCACGGGGAAGCCCGAGGACGACGACGTCCTCGCCCGCGAGGTGCGTCAGCAGCCCGGCCAGTCGCCGCCCCGCGTCAGGGCGGTCAGCGAAGTGCATGGTCCAGCCTCCTCGATGCGGCAGAACCCGGCCGCGACTCCCGCGCGGACACCTGCGCCCGGGGATTCCCGGGGCGGGAAACCTGCCGCTCACGGTCGCTCCTCGTCAGCGATGCGGCACGCTCGCGACTCCTACCGGCCGTCGGAGTCACGTCGCCGGTGAGGTGTGCGGCCCGTCCGGGACGCGTGCCGTCGAGCCGGTCTCTTCGGTTCGCCACCGACTACGAGCGGTGCGGAGGAGTCTGATGTCGGCCGACCCCATCGACTGCTCCGGCGGTACCGGTCGGCCGCCGTCGCTGCTCCGCCCGCGGCTCCCACGCTCGTGAATGGCAGCCGACTTCTTGCCGACCCTGCCTCACGCCCCACGCTACTCGCGTTCCGCGCAGGCGCGAGCGCCGAACGGCTTCACCACGGGAGCCCACCGTGACCGACGCCCCGGCGCGCCAGGGACGCATCCCTCCGCACCCCATGAATTCGGATGAACGGATGATGCGGCCGGTACCTCGGTGGGGTGCCGGCCGTCGGACGGGGCAGGTCGACATCCCGTTCGCGTCGGTCCCGCACCATCCACCGTCGCGGGCCCGTGCCGCCCGGTGGACGGCGTCGTCGCTGTCCACCCGGCCCCTTCGCTGCGCCTTCGGACGCCCACGTCGACACCGGACCACCGCGGCGCGCGGCATCATCGGCCCGCACACCGCATCCCGCCCCTGACATACGCTGCCCGGTCCCGCTCGTTGAGAGGCGCGGCGGCCACCCCGGAGGTCTACTGGGTCTGAAGGCTGCCGCCGAACGAGGGGACAACCCACCCGTGCGATCCGCCACCGCCACTGCTGCCCGGCCGAAGGAGCTCTTCGACCGTGAGGCCGAATGGGACGCGCTCGTCGCCTTCGCCCGCGATCCCCGGCCCGGGCCCGCGGTCGCCATCGTCACCGGGCCCCGTCGGCAGGGCAAGAGTTTCCTGCTCCAGCAACTGACCTCGGCGACCGGTGGCTTCTACTTCGGAGCCCAGGACGTGGCGGAAGCGGAGTCCCTCCGGCGGCTCGGCGACCAACTCGCCCGTCACACCGGTGCCACCCGCCCGACCCGCTGGAGCTGCTGGGCGGACGCGCTCGACGCCTTCGCGACCCTCGCGAGCGAACATCCGCTGCCCGTCGTCATCGACGGCTTCCCCGAACTCGTCCGGCAGAGCCCCGCACTGCCCTCCGCCGTCAGCAGTGTCTGCCGCCGACTGCGCGAGGCGGGCCGGCCCAGCCGGGTGCGGCTGCTGCTGTGCGGCAGCGCCATGCCGATGATGCGCCGACTGCTCGGCACCGCCTCGACCTCGGCAGACTTTCACCTGAAGTTCCTGCCCCTGGACTTCCGGCAGGGCGCGCGGCTCTGGAGCATCGACGATCCGCGCCTCGCCCTCCAGGTCCACGCCGTCGTCGGCGCAAGCACCGCCTTCCGGTACGACCCGGCCGGCGAGGACATCCCGGACGGCCTTGACGATTTCGACGCCTGGGTGTGCCGGACCGTCCTCAACCCCCGCCTTCCGCTCTTGTGGAAGGCCGGACACATCATCGAGCAGGAGCCCGACGGCTGGGACCGCGGCCTGTGCCACTCCACCCTGGCCGCCATCGCCGAGGGCTGCTCGACGCCCGGCGCGATCGCCGACTGGCTGAACCGCCCGGACACCGAGGTGCCCCACATCCTCTCCGTGCTGCGTGACTGCGGCCTCGTGGAGGGTGTACCCGATGCCTTCCGGCCGGGCGTGACCCGCTACCGCATCACCGAGCCGCTGCTCGCCTTCGACCACGCCGTCATACGCCCCAACCGCATCGCGCTGGGGCAGCAGGGCCCCGCAGCGGTCTGGAAGTCGGCGCGGTCCGTCTTCGAATCCGCGGTGCTCCGGCCGCATTTCGCCCAGGTGTGCCGGGACTGGGTGACCGGGTTCGCGTCCCGGGACACCTTCGGCCTCCGACCCGTCACCGCCTCCGCCGGGTCGCTTCCAGAGGCCCAGGGGCACCGGCCGGTCGACGTCGATGTGGTGATCCGCGGCGAGGTCCACGGCCGTGCCGGGGTCCTGCTCTCGGTCGGCAGGGCGTGTTGGGACGAGGCCATGGACATGCACCATCTGCACGAGCAGTTCCAGATCCTGGCCGAACTCGCCGACCGCGGCGAGGACGTGAGCCGGGTGAAGCCGGCCTGCTACAGCGCGGCCGGGTTCAGCCCGCACCTGCGCGAGGCCGAGGCACGCGGCGAGGTGGTCCTGGTGGATCCCGACCGGCTCTACCACGGAGAGTGAACCGCTGGCACCGACGGCTGCGTGGCGCGGAGCCCGCCTGCCCGGCGGCGACGAATCAGGCGTGCGGGATCGCGCGGTCCACGCCGAGCCGCCGTTGTCACGGACCCCACGGACCAGGGCCTCCGGGGAAACCGCGCCCCTCCCTCCCGCTCCGTGCCGGCTCATCCCTTGACGACGCCCAGCGGCACCAGGCGGGCGATCAGCCGGGCGAGTCCCGCGCCCTCGGTGACGGCGGCGACCGCGTCGACGTCCTTGTACGCCTCCGGCGCCTCCTCGGCGAGACCACGCCACGAGGAGGGGCGCACGGCGATGCCCCGCGCCTCCAGTTCGCCGCGAAGCCGCTCCCCGCGGACCATGCGCAGCGCGTGGTGGCGGCTCCAGACCCGGCCGGCGCCGTGGCAGGCTGAATGGAAGGCGTCGTTGCCGGGCAGGCCGACCATCACGTACGAGGCGGTGCCCATCGTCCCGGGGACCAGTACCGGCTGGCCCGCCCCGACGAGGTCCTCGGGCAGGCTCGGGTCGCCGGGCGGCAGCGCCCGCGTGGCGCCCTTGCGGTGGACGCACAGGGGACGTGCCACACCGTCCACTTCGTGGGTTTCGAGCTTGGCGGTGTTGTGCGAGATGTCGTAGACCAGCTCCAGACCGACGTCCGCCGCCGTCGCGAAGGCATGGCGGGCGGCTTCGGAGAGCAGCTGGCGGTTGGCCCGGCCGTAGTTGGCGGCCGCCGCCATCGCCCCCAGATAGGCGCGCCCCCGCGGCGAGTCGACCGGCGTGCAGGCCAGCTGCCGATCCGGTACCTGGATGCGCGACCGGTGCAGTTCCTGGTCCATCACGCGCACGTGGTCGGTGCACACCTGGTGTCCCAGGCCGCGCGAGCCGCAGTGGATCATGACGCACACCTGGCCCACCTGCAGCCCGAAGGCCGCCGCGGTGGCCCGGTCGTAGACCTGGTCGACCGCCTGGACCTCCAGGAAGTGGTTGCCCGAGCCGAGGCTTCCCACCTGGTGGAGGCCGCGCTCGACGGCGCGCTTGCTCACCTGCCCCGGGGCCGCGCCGTCCAGGACGCCGTAGTCCTCGCAGCGCGCGAGGTCGCGTGGCACACCGTGGCCGCGCTCGACCGCGTAGCGAGCGCCGCCGACCAGCAGCTCGTCCATCTCCCCGGCCCCCGACAGCTTCCACAGGCCGCCGCGCCCCATGCCGCGCGGGATGGTGCGGTCGAGGATGTCCATCAGCCGCTGCATCCGGTCGTGGCCGAGCGCCTCGCGGTCGATGCCGGCGGCCAGCAGCCGTACGCCGCAGGAGATGTCGAACCCGACGCCGCCGGGCGAGATGACCCCGCCGTGGGAGATGTCGGTGGCGGCCACCCCGCCGATCGGGAAGCCGTAGCCCCAGTGGACGTCGGGCATGGCGAAGGAGGCGCGGACGATGCCGGGCAGCGTCGCCACGTTCGCCACCTGCTCCAGCGCCTTGTCCCCCGCCGCCTGCGGCAGCAGCGCCCGCGAGGCGAACACCACCCCGGGTACGCGCATCGGCTCCCGCTGTTCGATCCGGAAGCGGTACTGGTTCTTCTCCACCAGTGCGATCTCCACGTCCCTCACCTCCAGTCGACCGTCAGCCGTCCGGTCCGATCGGCGACGGCGGTGCCGAACTCGGCGCAGGCGGTGGTGAACCGCTCACGGATCCACTCCCGGTCCTCACCGAGCGCCAAACGGGTGTGGCAGTAGTCCAGGGCCAGCGGCACCGCCTCCACCTGCGCGGGAACCAGATGTGCGGCATCCGGGCCGTCCAGGGTCACCAGGAAGAGGAGCCCGAGGTCGTTGCGCAGGACCGGGTCGACGGCGTAGTCGTCGACGAAGTCACCCAGGTCGTAGAGGATCCGGTCGGCGATCCCGTGGAAGACATGGGCGGAGTGCCCGGCGACCAGCGTCGCTCCCGCCGCCAGCAGCTCCGGGGCCACGGCCGACACATGGCGCGGCGGCCGGGAGGTCATGTTGGGACCCCAGTGCGGAGTCACCAGCACGACATCCGCTGCCGCAGCGGCCCGGGCCACCGACTCCGTCAGCCAGCCGGGTACGCCCGCATGGAGATCGGCCCAGGCGACACCGGGACTGTCCTCCCCGGCCGCGTACTCCTCCGGGTGGTCCGTGACGCCCACCACCGCCAGCCGCACTCCGCCCGCCTCCAGCACCGCGAACTCCCGGGCCGCGCCTGCGTTCGCCCCGGCACCGACCGCGTGGACGCCCGCCCCGGCCAGCAGGGTGCGGGTGTCGGCCATGGCGTCGAACCCGTAGTCCAGAGCATGGTTGTTGGCGAGCGTCACACAGTTCACCCCCAGTTCGGCCAGCACCTTCGCGGCGGCCGAGGGAGCGCGGAAGAAGAAGGCCTTTCGCGGGTCGGGCCAGCGGTGCCCGCGGTCGGAGACACAGCACTCCAGGTTGAGCACGAACAGGTCCGCTTCCCCGATCGCCTCCCTGACCCCTGCGGAGACGAGCGTCCCCGGCACCGGCGAGCGGCGCAGCCCCTCGGCGACGCCGCGTCCGAGCATGGTGTCGCCGGCCAGTGCCACCGTGAGCGCCATGATTCCGTCCCTTTCCCGCCCTGCACTCAGACGTCGAGGGTCACCCGGCAGGTCCAGCCGCCGGGACTGCGGCGCAGCTGCAGGTCGTGCAGCGAAACGGCCTTGGGTACCGCACCGACCGGCACGGCCGTGCCGACGTCTGCCATCCGGAAACGGACCGACAGCTCCCGGCTGCCCCCCGCCGACCGGATCGGCCCCACCTCCACATCGAGTGGGATCTCGCCGTCGGTATCCATCCGGTAGACGACCTCCTCCAGGACGGAAACCAGCAGGTCCTCGTCGGACTCCCCCGTGACCGCGTATTCGCGTTCCCCGGCGACTGCGGCCCCGGACGTGTCGGCGAAACCCTCCACCATCGCGCGCACCGCCTCGCCGATGCAGCCCTCGGCCGTCGGCGACCACGCCTCCACCCGCATGTCCGCGGTGTGTGGCACAGCCCGGTGGCCACGCGCGCCGGGCCGCTTCCCCACAGGTTCCCGACCGTCCACGGCCGGCACCTCTCCGTAGTCTCCGGATGCACAGCCTCACGGCGAGTTCTCCGATCCGCAGGCGATGCCTCCTCCAGAGTCGTCCCGTACACCGCTTCGGGGCAACCTGCACGAGGCGACGCACGCGGTCACTGTCCAGGGCTCGGCGATTTCATCTCGATGGGACGCCCGCCGACACCCCGGATCCAGCTCGTCCGCGACCGAGAGGCGCCGGGCGCATCGTCGGCCGGGCAGGCGGCCGGCATCGTACGGTCCGCCATCGGCAGGGCCGAGCTGCTGTGCGGCGGCAGGGCAGATATCCGGCTCGTACGCGTCGGACTGTTCGCGTGGGGGAGACGCGGCAGGGAGAACAGCCCCAAGGGTCATACCGCCAGGGGAGGTCCGTTGCGGCGGCGATTGGGGCACATGACGGACTGTCACCCATTCAATCACGTTGAGTAACGCTACGCATGGGGGCATGAAGCGAAGACAGTCGACGGCCCGCTGAACCTGACGGCCGGGGACCCCTGCTTCGTAGGCCGCTCGCTTCGCGCCCCACTCCGGAACGTCCCGAGCGGGGCGCGAAGCACTTCCCTGCGTGTCCCTGAATGCACACCGTGTGTCCTGTGCCCCAAGCAGCGCTCTCGAAGGAGCAGATCTGTGGAACCCACGATGATCAACGGCATCCCCGCACACGCACTGCTGGTCCACCTCGTCGTGGTCTTCGTGCCACTCACCGCACTGGCTCTCGTGGTCTGCGCCGCCTGGCCGCCCATCATGCGCCGCTTCGGCCTGGCCCTGCCCCTGCTGGCCCTCGTCACCCTGGTCTCGGTGCCCCTGACAACAGGCGCCGGCGAGTGGCTGGAGGGGCGCATCGTGCAGAACGCCTTGGTGGCAAGGCACGCGGACCTGGGCGACGAGCTCCTGCCGTGGGCCGTGGGCCTGTTCGTCCTGAGCGCAGCCCTGTGGTGGTTCTACCGGCGTGCCTATGCAGCTACCACCTCGTTCGACGGCGGCAGGGGTTCATCGGCAGGGGTGAGTACTCCCCTGCGAGCGACATCGGTGGTGCTGTGTCTCGCCGTGGCAGTCGGCGCGGTCGTGCAGGTCTACCGCATCGGTGACTCGGGCGCCAAGGCCACCTGGAACAACAGGTTCTCCGCCACAGCCGGCGACAACAGGGGCTGAACACGGCCGCCTGGCTCAGAGGAGCTCGACCAGGGTCCGGCACGCCGACACCATCCACGCCGTCGGCGTCGGCCTCGGCGGCCCCGGAAGAGGCCCACGACCTCGCCCTCGTGCCCGCAGGGGGTGGGCGCGCCACGGTTGCCGGGACGGATCGGCCCAGCACTGTCCGGACGGATCGGTGTCGGACGTCCCGAAGCCGGAGTCGTGGGACCGGCCGAGGTCATGGGACGCCTCTCGGGTGCTGCCGACGGACGCGACCGCATGTGCTCCGGCCGAAGGGACGGCAGCACGACCTGGAAGCCCCCCGTCGACCACCCGCCGGCGCACATTCCCCCGCCCTTACCCGCCTTGTTGACCGCAGGCAATAGGGGGATGGCATACGGTAGTTGTCTCGCCGTCCTCGTGAAGGAGTGCACGCATGCCGGTCTCGCTCGGTCTCGGTCTTCCGCAGATGAAGCAGTACGACATCGGTCGCGACGTGGCCACAGTGGCACGCGCGGCGGAGGACGTCGGGTACGAGAGCCTGTGGGTCTTCGAGCGCGTGCTCTTTCCGGAGCCGGCCACCCAGGGGCTGTACGGCGTACCGGGGCTGCCGTGGCCCGACCAGTACCGCAGCGTCGCCGACCCGCTGGTCACCCTCACACTTGCCGCCGCGGCCACCGACCGGGCCCGGCTCGGCACGAGCGTCCTGGTCGCCCCGCTCCACGTGCCGTTCCAGCTGGCCCGATCGCTCGCCTCGCTCGACGTCGCGAGCGGCGGCCGGGTGATCGCGGGCCTCGGAACCGGCTGGTCACTCGACGAGTACGCGGCCGCCTCGGTCGCCCCCTTCGAGAAGCGCGGCGCGGTCCTGGACGAACTGCTGGACGTCTGCGCGGCCGTCTGGGGCCCGGACCCGGTTTCGTACCAGGGCGAGCTGACCACCATCGCACCGGCCGAGGTCGGCCCCAAGCCCGTTCGCCCCATCCCGGTTTATCTCCCGGCCAACAGCCCGCGCGCCACCCGCCGGCTGGTGGACCGGGCGGACGGCTGGATGCCCGTGGCCATGGGTACCACGGAACTGGCCGATCAGTGGCGGCGGGTACAGGACCTGGCGGCCGAGCGTGGCAGGCAGAGGCCGATCGAGGTGTGTGCCCGTGCCAATGCGAGATACAGCGCCAAGCCGTTCGAGGGCGCGGACCGGCAGCCCTTCCACGGCAGCGTGGCCCAGATCGTGGAGGACCTGGTGGCCCATGCGGCAGTGGGCGTGACGGAGATCCTGCTGGACCTCCAGGGAACGACGCGAGACGCCGCCGAACTGGCCGACGTGGCGGCCGAGGTGTATACGGCGGCCCGAGCGGCGGGCGTCTGACGGTCGCACCGAGGAAGCGCCGTCCCGCCGTCCGGCGGGACGGATCGCGGAGGCAGACAGCACACCACCGCATTCGCCCCTCGGATTGCGGCGGTGCCTGTCCGGCGCATGAGCCGGTGTTCACGATCGGGTGCTGGTCACCTACGCCCTGTCGGCCGGGGACCGTGGGGGCACCAGCGGACCGGTGATCCCGATGGTGTCGCTGCCGCGGACTGCTCCAATCGGCTCACTCACTGAACTGGTGGGTGCGCCCTCACCCGTCGAGCGCCGGGTGATCCCGGCTGATGTTCGGGGCGCCGTCGCCACTTCCGGGGAGCAGTCGGGCCTCGGCGCTCGGCAGCTTGTTCCACCAGTGGTCGTAGCGGCGATAGACCTTCGGTTCGCGGTCGGCGAGGAAGGCCGTCAGCGACCGGGCCTCGGCGGCGAGTTGCTCCCAGGTGTCGTCCGACAGAGGGCGGAAGGCGGTCGCCTCGATTCCTCCCTCGGCCGGACGCCATACGCCGGCGACGTACCCGTCGATGAGCAGGGTCGGCAGCACGTCGCCGTTCCTGCGGGTGACGAGCGTGCGGTAGTCCGGTGGGATGACACGGCTGCGGTCGGAGTAGGCCAGCAGGATGCTGTCCCACATGGCCATCAGCCGGGGCGGGGCCGGTGTGTCCTCGTCCGGACGCGATGCGCCCGGGGTGTCGAACAGTTCCTCGCCGTTCGGCCCTTCCAGCCGCTCGATGGCACCGTCACCGGCGAGAGCCTGCAGCGCCGTCCTGGCCCTGGCACGCTGGATCAGCGCGAACTGTGCCACGTCCGCCACCGATGCCGGCCCGAACCCCTCGAGATAGCGCTGGACCAGCGTCTGCCGGGACGCGGCGGACACCTCCGGGTTCGCCAGCACCGGTCGGGTCGGGGGCGCGACATACGACGGACGGGAGCCGAAGGACCACGGTGGCGTGGTGGGTGCGTGCAGCAGCGGCGTGTACGGCCGCAGCCCCCACCACGCTCCGGGGTCCAGCGGCGTACCCAGCCGCTGTGCGAGCCACGCCTCGCACTCCGCACCCGTCCGAGGCCGGTCGGCGAACGCCAGCAGCTCCGGCACCAGCGCGTCGGCGTCCTCGGCGGTCAGGCCGGACGCCGTGAAGCGGTCACCCAGCCGGGCGGCACGCAGCGACGGCTGCACGGCCTCACGAAAGGCCCGGAAATCTTCGACGTGGACGGCATGCAACGTGATCCGCATGAGAGTCGACTTCACGATGGTGTGGCCGGTGAAGGAAGTGTCGAGGTCGGCCGGGTCGAAGTCGGTGAGCCGGTTCCACAGCGCGAGGTAGGGCGAGGCCGCCTGTTGCGCCTGCAGTGCGACCACGCGCCGTACCGCGTCCGCGACACCGAGCGTCTCCCGTTCCAACAGCAACTGCCGAGCGAGCGTGGAGCGGTTGAGCGCTCGCGCCGTGATTCTCATGCCGTGACCGCCTCATTCCCCATGTCATGAACCCGGCAGCGACGACGCGCGTGGAGTACCCGGCTGTGCACCCTAGCCCTTACGCCGGCATCTATCGAGGCCGGCCTGTGACTACGCGGTGCTGGGCTGCGGCAGTGTGACCCTCGGCTTCAGCTCGTATGCGGGTGACCGGCGGCGGCGTCATGGGTCTGCTTCAGGACCATGGGGTAGGCCGATGGGCCGGCAGGGCTGTGCAGCGTGTCCGGGGCGCGGTGGGGGCGAAGGTCCCTGAGGACCGACTCGACTTCACAGAGGAAGGACTGATATGAGGTCAGGCGCTGCCATTCGGAGTCGGGGATGCCGGGCACCGTGGCGGCGCATGCCGACCAGCTTGCCACCAGTTCGGCGTACAGCGGTGTGTCACTTGCCGTCTCTGCATAAGACTGACCCGGCATGAACGCGCCGGAGAGCTGCTCGCGCGATGCGCGCGCTCCGTGAGCCACATCCAGCTGGGGCCTCGGACGTGGCCGGGCATGAGAAGGGCGTAGGGCCTGCGAGGGGTGCGGAATGGATGCCGCCGAGCCTCTGCCGATGGCGGTAGCGGAAGTGGGTGCGTTCATGACGGTGGTAACGATCAGCCGCCATTTGGGTAACTACCGTCCGACACGGCAAGATTAGATGGAGTTTCACCTTTCTTGGTGCCTTTCGGTCGAAAGTCGCTTCAAATCCTGTGGAGGGACGTTGGTCTCGACATGGAACCGAGGGAGCTGTGGGAGCGTCATGCCGTACTGGCACGGGCGTATTTCAGGAATGACGAGGACGTGCGCGATGCGCAGAGCAGCCTCGACGAGCAACAGGCGAACCGTATGCGGACGCTGGCTGCGTTCGCGGTGACGCTGGGGAGCGACGGGACCGTCGCGGATCTCCTCGGGCTTCATGAACGCGAAGTGCGCATGGCTCGCCGCACCGTGGGAAAGGAAGATGCCCGGGCCATCGCCAAGGCGCTCCTGGACCACCACGCTGCCGATGCGCACGATGTGTCTGCCGAGGACGCGGACAGGTGCCCGCCGTACTCGGAACCGGAGGAAACGCCGGTGTCCCATGAGGCTCCGGCCCCATCTGCATGCCCCCCTCAGGCCCTGGGCGCCCCGGACGCTGCCGACGAGGCGGTCCAAGGAATGGTGTCGTCGTCGGCCGTGGACGCGGTTCTGGTCGGCGCGTGGAGCACTGGGGCTGACCTCTCCGTACTGGCAGGCGAGCTCGGTCTCGATCTCCCCCGCCTCGTCGCCCGCACCCGGTACCTGGAGGCGCAGGGCCGCCTCACTCATGGCGCGCAACCGCTGGACCGTTCCGGCCGTCACCGCCGCGTCGACGGCGCTGAGGCGCCCGCCGTGACCCAGCCCCGGCAGTGGTACTACCCCACCCAGCATCGCTCGTCGCACCAGGAGACGACGTGGGACCAGCAGGCTTCTCACACCACCATGAACTCCGCACCGATGCATGACTGGGACGGCATCCTCGATCAGTGGCAGGTCACCACCAGCTCTACGTCCGCCTGGTAGGGAACCGCGACAGTCCGGGCCGGTGCGACAGCGAGGTCCGATGGGCCGAAAGGCAGTTGACGTCCCACCGTGCGCACGGTTTCCTGCTGCGATGAGTGATCTTCGCTTCGAACAGGTGGACGCCGAAGCCACGCTTCAGGACTGGCAGCACGTTCACAACACGATCATTCCCACGGCCGTGTTGTCTCTCGACGAGGTGCGTGAACGAGTCCGGCGCCACCGGTTGGAGGTGGTCTATCGCGGCGATGCTCTCGTGGGCTGTTCGACGGTGCGGCCGCCCACGAGCGACGCGTCGGTGGCCACCGTCATCGCCCGGGTGCTCCCCGCCCACCGGCGGCAGGGGATCGGTGCGCAACTCTACGCACGAGGGCTGGAACAGGCGCGAAAGCTGGGCGCGGACGTCATCGAGACGGTTGTCCTGGCGGCCAACGCGGACGGGCTGAGGTTCGCGCACGCGAACGGATTCGTCGAATTCGACCGCTATGTGCTGCCGGGTGACAGTGTGCCCTACATCGATCTGCGACTGGCCTGAGCGAGCCGGCCGGCGGGCGCCGTGCGAACCGGGCGCCCGTCGGCACGTCCGGGTCAGATGACCGGTGGCCGCCCCAGCATCGCCATCCGCCACACCGTGCGCCACCGCATCGGCTGCCGACGCCCGCACGGGGTGCGGACCCCCTCGGCGAAGCCGGCGGCCCAGGCGCGCAGTCCCGTGGCCGAGCGGGTGCGGGCCACGGTGAGGAGGGTCCAGGTGCCCAGATAGGCGGGGACCAGAGGGAGTGGAAGATTGCGACGGGCCAGCCAGACGCGGTTGCGGGCCGTCATCCGGTAGTAGACCGAGTGCCGGGCCGGGGACGTCTTGGGGTGCTGGAGCAGCAGATCGGGCTCGTACAGGATCTTCCAGCCTGCGTCGAGCGCCCGCCAGGAGAGGTCGGTCTCCTCGTGAGTGAAGAAGAACTCCGCGGGCCAGGGGCCCGTTTCCGCGAGCATCTTCATGGAGAGGGCGTGGCCACCGCCGAGGAACGCCGTGACGGGGCCGCGCCGCATCGGGTCCGTGGCGCGCAGGCGCGGGACGTGGCGGCGCTGTGTCTCGCCGTGTTCGTCGGCGATACGGAACCCGACGATGCCGAGCTGCGGGTCGGCGGCGTACAGCTCCTGGACCTTGCGCAGCACACCGGTGTCGACGAGCAGACCGTCGTCGTCCAGCTCGACGACGACATCCACGTCCCCGAGTTCAGCCAGTGCCGCGATGGCGACGTTACGGCCGCCGGGGCAGCCGAGGTTCTCGTCCAGCTCGATCGTGGTCACGCCGCCGGCGAGGCCCGACAGGCCGGGGAAGCGGGTGAAGTCCGGGAGCGGTGAGCCGTTGCCCACGACGACGAGACGGGCCGGCAGCACGTCCTGCATGGCCACCGAGGCCAACAGTGCCTCGACCTGTTGCGGGCGGTCGCCCATGGTCACGATGGATACGCCGATGCGCGGTTCGGACAAGGTCAGCACTCCTGAGCTCGCTGCGGTGCCCGCGATCGTAGTCGCTCGATGTTCAGCTGTCGGTCGCCGCCCCGCCACGGTGCGGATGCCGCTGCCCGGTAGCGGAGCGGCCGTCAGGAACCGGGGGCGCCGTCCGCCTCGCCGGTCCGCTCCGGCGAGGGCACCCGTGCCGCGATCCGGCGCAGATGCTGCGCGAAGACCTGGGGCGCCTCGGGGGTGAGGGTGCGGAGGGCGACCATCGCCGTCACGATGACGTCGCAGAGTTCCGCCTCCACGTCCTGCCAGGAATGGGTGACGCCCTTGCGCGGGTTCTGACCGATGGTCCCGATGACGGCCTGGGCGACCTCGCCGACCTCCTCCGAGAGTTTCAGCATCCGCAGCAGGAGATCCTGCTCGGGGCGGATGCCGGTTCCCGCGTCCAGCCAGCTGCAGAGGTGGTCGATGACGTCCCAGGGAGACCGGTCTGCACCGTCGGTGTCCGTACCGTCCGGGCGGCCGTTCGTGTCGGCGTTCATAAGGTGCAGCGTGCCAGGTCCGGACACCGGCGGTTGTCCTCGTGTGCACTCCAGTTCCCGGACTGGCCGTCCGACACCGGAGAACCGGGGGAGTCTCGCAGACCGCCCGGTACGATTCCGGGCCGGACGGTGCGGCTCCGAGCATTCAGCCGGTGGCGCCGGCCTGGCTCGGCACGGATTCCAGCCGCGAGAGCAGCCGCCCGCCGCGATCCTCGGACATGTCGAGCGTGGCCAGTACGGCGGGCGTCGAGATGCTCGGCAGGACGTAATGCAGCAGTACGGAGATCCGGCGCCCCAAGTCCTCGCGCCGGCACAGGACCTGGGACATCACCTGGATTCCGGAGAAGGCGCCCGCCAGCAGCTCGGCGGTCTCACGCGGATGCACGTGCGGCAGCAGCTCGCCCTGGCTCCTGGCAGCGATCAACAGATGTTCGAGCCGGTCGATCCAGGCCCGGAACGGTGTGCCCCGGTCGAGACCCTCGACCGCCTGGTCCATCGCCAGCCCGACACTTGCCCTCACCAGGGGTTCGTGGCGGAGCCGGTGGGCGAGAATCATCCCCTGGTCCACCAGCTCCTGAAGCTTCGTCGGCTGCGGTGGCAGCGGGAAACTGTCCAGCTGGACGTCCATCACGCCGAGCGCCAGCTCTTCCTTCGAGTTGAAGTGGAAGTACAGCGCGCCCTTGGTCACCCCCGCCCGGGCGAGGATCTCGCTGATGGTGGCGCTGCTGTAGCCACGCTCGTCGAACACGGCGGCGGCCGCCACCAGGATCGACCGTCGAGTCTGGATCGCGCGCGCCTGCTGGGCCATCAGCTACGAGTCTCTCTAGTCATGGCGTGGTCGGCGCCACAGGGGTCTGACTGAAAGGGGAAACCGGACTGCCAGTATCTTACGGCCTGCCCCACGACAGGGAGTGGGCTCCCGACGCCCTGCGACTCCGCTGGCGGCGTTGTCGTCGGTCACCGACGCTCCGCGTCGACTCCCTCCTCCGCCTTGCCATCGAAGCCGCACGACGCCGCTCGCTGA
>NZ_JBEZKL010000163.1:0-15572 GCF_040704695.1 Streptomyces sp. NPDC048411 | reverse complement strand
CGCCGCAGGACAGGTGGCTCCGCCACATGACCTGCGACACCGCACGCCGATCGCACGCACCGACCACCGCTGCGCCCGCGCTTCGCGCGGACGACGGGGAACTCAGAACAGGCCCTAGTTCTCGGCTTTGTTCGAGCGGGGAGGGCCCCCTTCGGCGTTGTCGTCGGTCACCGACGCTCCGCGTCGACTCCGTCCTCCGCCTTGCCATCGAAGCCGCACGACGCCGCTCGCTGATCCACTCCCTATCGCGGGGGAGGCCGTGAGCGAGCAGCGGACCCGGGACCGCCGCGCGTAGCGGTTCGCGACGACTCCGCCGACGAATGATCCCGGCCGCCCCGCGCCCCTTCTGCGACGATGCCAAGCGAGGGGAGGGCGGCCACGAAAGGATCGTTATGTGTGGAATCGTCGGGTACGTCGGTGGGCAGTCCGCGCTTGATGTTGTCGTCGCAGGGCTGAAGCGCCTCGAATACCGCGGGTACGACTCCGCGGGTGTCGCCGTTCTCGCGGACGGCGGGCTGGCCTCCATGAAGAAGGCCGGCAAGCTCGTCAATCTAGAGAAGGCGCTGGTCGAACAGCCTCTTCCGGCCGGGACCACCGCGATCGGGCACACCCGGTGGGCCACCCACGGCGGGCCCACCGATGCCAACGCCCACCCGCACCTCGACAACGCGGGCCGCGTCGCCGTCGTGCACAACGGAATCATCGAGAACTTCGCCGGGCTGCGCGCCGAACTCGCCGAGCGCGGGCATGATCTGGCGTCCGAGACCGACACCGAGGTCGTCGCCCATCTGCTCGCCGAGGCGTACTCGTCGACCGGTGACCCGGCAGAGGCGATGCGACAGGTCTGCCGGCAGCTCGAAGGGGCGTTCACCCTGGTCGCCGTGCATGCCGATGAGCCGGATGTGGTGGTGGGAGCCCGGCGGAACTCACCGCTCGTGGTCGGGGTGGGGGATGGCGAGGCGTTCCTGGCCTCCGATGTGGCCGCGTTCATCGCGCACACCCGGTCAGCGATCGAGCTGGGGCAGGATCAGATCGTCGAGCTGCGCCGGGAGTCCGTCACGGTCACCGACTTCGACGGGCAGCCCGCCGAGGTCCGTAAGTACCACGTGGACTGGGACGCCTCCGCCGCCGAGAAGGGCGGCTACGACTACTTCATGCTCAAGGAGATCGCCGAGCAGCCGAAGGCCGTGGCCGACACGCTCCTCGGGCGGATCGACCGCTCGGGCTCGCTCCACCTCGACGAGGTGCGCATCGCGCCGAGCGTGCTCCGGGAGGTCGACAAGGTCGTCGTCGTGGCCTGCGGGACCGCGTACCACGCCGGGATGATCGCCAAGTACGCCATCGAGCACTGGACCAGACTGCCCTGCGAGACGGAGCTCGCCAGCGAGTTCCGGTACCGCGACCCGATCCTCGACCAGCGCACCCTCGTCATCGCGATCTCCCAGTCCGGCGAGACGATGGACACGCTGATGGCGCTGCGGCACGCCCGCGAGCAGGGGGCGAAGGTCCTCGCCATCTGCAATACGAACGGGTCGACCATTCCGCGTGAGTCCGACGCGGTGCTGTACACGCACGCCGGGCCGGAGGTCGCCGTCGCCTCGACCAAGGCGTTCCTGACGCAGCTCGTCGCCTGCTACCTCGTCGCCCTGTATCTGGGCCAGACCCGCGGTACGAAGTGGGGCGACGAGATCCGGACCGTCGTCCGGCAGCTCTCCGAGGTCCCCGGGCAGGTCGAACGGGTCCTGGAGACCATGGAGCCGGTGCGCGCGCTGGCCCGTTCGCTCGCGCACAAGAACACCGTCCTCTTTCTGGGGCGCCACGTCGGCTATCCGGTCGCCCTCGAAGGCGCGCTGAAGCTCAAGGAACTCGCCTACATGCACGCCGAGGGCTTCGCCGCCGGCGAGCTCAAGCACGGGCCGATCGCGCTGATCGAGGACGATCTGCCGGTCGTCGTGGTGGTGCCGTCGCCGCGCGGGCGTTCGGTGCTCCACGAAAAGATCGTGTCGAACATCCAGGAGATCCGGGCCCGCGGCGCCCGCACCATCGTCATCGCCGAGGAGGGCGACGAGGCGGTCGTTCCGTACGCTGATCATCTGATCTGGATCCCCGCTGCGCCTACGCTGCTTCAGCCGCTGGTGGCGACCGTGCCCTTGCAGGTCTTCGCCTGCGAACTGGCCACCACCCGCGGCAACGAGGTGGACCAGCCGCGCAATCTGGCGAAGTCCGTGACCGTCGAGTGAGTCGAAGAATGGGTGAGTGAGCGCGTGATCATCGGGGTCGGGATCGATGTGGCGGAGATCGAGCGGTTCGGCCAGGCGCTGGAGCGTACGCCGCATCTGGCTCAGCGGCTCTTCCTGGAGCGGGAGTTGCTGTTGCCCAGCGGTGAGCGGCGCGGTATCGCCTCGCTGGCCGCCAGGTTCGCCGCCAAGGAAGCCATCGCGAAGGCGCTCGGCGCGCCGGGCGGGCTGCTGTGGACAGACGCCGAGGTGTACGTCGAGGACAGCGGCCGGCCGCGGCTGCGGGTCCGCGGCAGCGTCGCCGCCTGCGCCGCCGAGCGGGGCGTGCGGCACTGGCACGTCTCGCTGAGCCATGACGCGGGGGTGGCGTCGGCCGTGGTGATCGCGGAAGGTTGACCGTATGCGAACCGCGTACAGCGTGAATACCGTACGGGCCGCCGAGCGTGCCCTGATGGCACGGCTGCCGGAGGGGGCCCTGATGCAGCGGGCCGCCGCGGGACTCGCCGTGGCCTGCGGCGATCTGCTGCGGCGCAATGGCCGCGTGTACGGGTCCCGGGTCGTCCTGCTCGTCGGCAGCGGCGACAACGGCGGCGACGCGCTGTACGCGGGCGCCCGGCTGGCCCGGCGCGGCGCGGGCGTCCGCGCGCTGCTGACCTCGCCGGGCCGCGCCCACGAGGGCGGGGTCGCGGCGCTCCGCGCGGCGGGCGGGCTGGCCCAGGACGCGGCGCAGGTGGGCACGGACCAGATCGGCCGTGTCGATCTGGTGGTCGACGGCATCACCGGCATCGGCGGGCGCGGCGGGCTGCGCCCGGACGCGGCCGCGCTGGTGCGCGCCTACGGGGCGACCGGGGCGCCGATCCTCGCCGTCGACCTGCCCAGCGGTGTCGAGGCGGACACCGGGGAGGTGCTCGGCGACGCCGTGCGGGCCGATGCGACGGTCACCTTCGGTGCGTACAAGCCGGGGCTGCTCATCGACCCGGCCGCCGACCTGGCGGGTGCGCTGCACCTCGTCGACATCGGGCTCGGCGACGAGCTGCCCGCCGTACCCGATCTGGAGGCGCTGCAGTACGCCGATGTCGCCGCGCTGCTGCCGCTCCCCGGCAGCGAGAGCGACAAGTACCGGCGTGGTGTCGTCGGCATCGTTGCCGGGTCGGCGCGGTATCCGGGCGCGGCGGTGCTCGCCGTCGGCGGGGCGCTGCGGGGCGGTGCGGGCGCGGTGCGGTACGTCGGTCCGGGCGCCGGTGCCGTGATCGCCCGGCATCCGGAGACCCTGGTCCACACGGGCCCTCCGTCGAAGGCGGGGCGGGTGCAGGCGTGGGTCGTCGGACCCGGGCTCGGGGACGGTACGGACGCCGTCTCGGCAGTCGCCGATGTACTGGACGCCGAGGTTCCGGTGCTTGTCGACGCGGACGGGCTGCGGCTGCTCGACGCCGCCGTCGTGCTGTCGCGCACCGCGCCGACGGTGCTCACCCCGCACGCCGGTGAGGCCGCCGCGCTGCTCGGCGTACCGCGCGAGGAGGTCGAGGCGGAGCGGCTCACCGCCGTCCGGGAACTCGCCGCCCGCTACCGGTCCACCGTGCTGCTCAAGGGGTCGACGACCCTGGTTGCCGACGGCACCGGACACGCTCCCGTACGGGTCAACCCGACCGGCACATCCTGGCTGGCCACGGCGGGCAGCGGTGACGTCCTCTCCGGGCTGACCGGTTCCCTGCTGGCCGCGGGTCTCGACCCGCGCGACGCCGCCTCCGCCGGCGCCTACCTGCACGGCCTCGCCGCCCGCCACGCCTCGGACGGCGGCCCGGTCTCCGCCCAGGACGTCGCGGACGCGGTCCCCGCGGCGTGGCGTGATGTGCGGGCCTGAGAGATCCTGGGCACCAGACACGGAACCGCGGAGGAGAGCCGGTGAGGAGTGGTCGACCGTGGGCAGCGACTCCGTACGCGTACGCCGGGTGTACGACCCGCAGGAGGACGGTGACGGGACCCGCGTCCTCGTCGACCGGCTCTGGCCCCGCGGCGTCGCCAAGGACCGGGCACGGATCGACCGGTGGCTGAAGGACCTCACCCCGTCGAACGAACTCCGCTCCTGGTACCACGAGGACCGCAGCGGCACCCGGTACGACGACTTCGTGGACCGCTACCGCACCGAACTCGCCGACCCCTCCCACACGGCGGCGGTGCGGGAGCTGGTCGAGCTGGTCCGCGCGGGCGGGCCGGTGACCCTCGTCACAGCGGTGAAGGACGTCCCGCACAGTCATGTCCCGGTCCTCGTCGACCACGTGGAACATGAGCTGCGCCATCGGTGACATCGGCGGCCTCGCGACGGCTGCCGCCACCGACGACGCACCCCGGGCCGCACGTCCGGACCGGACCGGACCACGCGAGCCCGGCAAGATCCGAAAGAAAGGCCCTGACCGCACCCCGCACCTGAGGGTCCTGGCGTACGCCTCTGAGAGACTGGGCGCGATGAACGAGACAGCGTCCTTGAGAGCCCGAGCCGAGATCGACCTCGCCGCACTGCGCGCCAACGTGCGTGTTCTGCGCGCCCGGGCGGCCGGCGCGCAACTCATGGCCGTCGTCAAATCCGATGCGTACGGGCACGGGGCGGTGCCCTGCGCCAGGGCCGCGCTCGAAGCCGGGGCGACCTGGCTCGGCACCGCGACCCCGCACGAGGCGCTCGCCCTGCGCGCCGCCGGGCTCGGCGGCCGGGTGATGTGCTGGCTGTGGACGCCGGGCGGCCCCTGGCGCGAGGCGATCGAGGCCGACATCGATGTGTCGGTCAGCGGCATGTGGGCGCTGCGCGAGGTCGTCGCCGCGGCCCGGGAGGCCGGACGGCCGGCCCGCATCCAGCTCAAGGCCGACACCGGACTGGGACGCAACGGCTGCCAGCCCGCCGACTGGCCCGAACTGGTCTGTGCCGCCCGCACCGCCGAGGGCGAGGGCACGGTGAAGGTCACCGGACTGTGGTCGCACTTCGCCTGTGCCGACGAGCCCGGCCATCCGTCGATCGCCGCCCAGCTGGCGGTCTATCGCGACATGGTCGCGCACGCGGAGAAGGCGGGCGTCGAACCCGAGGTGCGGCACATGGCCAACTCCCCGGCGACGCTGACGATCCCCGAGTCGCACTTCGACCTCGTGCGGACCGGCATCGCCATGTACGGGATCTCGCCCAGCCCGGAGCTGGGCACCCCGGCCGACTTCGGGCTGCGCCCCGTGATGACGCTCGCCGCGTCGGTCGCCCTGGTCAAGCAGGTGCCGGCCGGGCACGGCATCAGCTACGGGCACCACTACACGACCTCTGCCGAGACGACACTCGGCCTGATCCCGCTCGGCTACGCGGATGGCATTCCGCGCCACGCCTCCGGGCGCGGCCCGGTCCTGGTCGGCGGCGTCCGGCGGCGGGTCGCCGGCCGGGTGGCCATGGACCAGTTCGTCGTCGATCTCGACGGGGACACCGTCGAGGTGGGCAGCGACGCGGTGCTCTTCGGCCCGGGGGACCGGGGCGAGCCGAGCGCCGAGGACTGGGCGGAGGCGGCCGGCACGATCGCGTACGAGATCGTCACCCGCATCAGCGGCCGTGTGCCGCGCGTCTATCTGAACGAGATCCCGACCGGTTCTCTCTGATCCGCTCTGTCCTGCACGTCCTG
Source organism: Streptomyces sp. NPDC048411 (assembly GCF_040704695.1). NCBI lineage: Bacteria > Bacillati > Actinomycetota > Actinomycetes > Kitasatosporales > Streptomycetaceae > Streptomyces > Streptomyces sp. NPDC048411. The sequence goes on along the minus strand of NZ_JBEZKL010000163.1, from coordinate 9,691 downwards.
ACCTGACCTGACGGACAACGACCGACGAGGAGCACGGCACGGTGAGCGAGATCAGCGCGGGGGACGCGGTGGCGACGGCCGCTTCGGCGGTCGGCTGGCGCCGGGCGGGCATCGCGGGAGCCGCCATAGGCGTGATCGCCGCCGGTGCGGCGGCCGGTGTCGCGGTCGAGCGGATGACCGTCGGCCGGGGCATGCGCAGGCGGGCCAGGCTGGCGCTGGACGCCTCGGGGCCGTACGGCTCGCTGCGCGGCATGCCCGGCCGGGCCGCCGCCGACGACGGCACCGAGCTGTACTACGAGACCGACGAGGTCGAACCCGACGGCGGTACGGGCGCGGGCGCCGGCCCGGGTGCGGGCTTCGGGCCCGCCGGTACCGGACCGCGCAGACGTCGGCTCTTCGGCCGCAAGGTCCCCGGGCCCGTCACCGTCGTCTTCAGCCACGGCTACTGCCTCAGCCAGGACTCCTGGCACTTCCAGCGGGCGGCGCTGCGCGGCCTGGTGCGCACCGTGCACTGGGACCAGCGCAGCCACGGCCGGTCCGAGCGCGGCCGGGCCCAGGCGCAGGGCGTGACGGTCGGGATCGACCAGCTCGGCCGCGATCTGAAGGCGGTCATCGACGCGGCAGCCCCCGAGGGGCGGCTGGTACTGGTCGGGCACTCGATGGGCGGCATGACGATCATGGCGCTCGCCGAGCAGTACCCGCAGCTGATCCGGGACCGGGTCGCCGCCGTCGCCTTCGTGGGTACGTCGAGCGGGAAGCTCGCCGAGGTCAGTTTCGGGCTGCCGGTCGCGGGTGTGAACGCCGTGCGGCGGGTGCTGCCCGGGGTGCTGAAGGCACTCGGCTCGCAGGCGGAGCTGGTGGAGCGGGGGCGGCGGGCGACCGCCGATCTCTTCGCCGGACTCATCAAGCGGTACTCGTTCGGCTCGCGGGACGTGGACCCGGCGGTCGAGCGGTTCGCCGAGCGGCTCATCGAGTCCACACCGATCGACGTGGTCGCGGAGTTCTACCCGGCCTTCACCGAGCACGACAAGAGCACGGCGCTGCCCGCGTTCCGGGACGTGCCGGTGCTGATCCTGGCGGGCGACAAGGACCTGGTGACACCCAGTTCGCACAGCGAGGCGATCGCCGACCACTTGCCGGACGCGGAGCTTGTCATCGTGCCGGACGGCGGGCATCTGGTGATGCTGGAGCACCCGGAGACGGTGACCGACCGGCTGGCGGACCTGCTGGTACGGATCGGAGCCGTACCAGCAGCGGCTAACGTTGGCGGGCATGGAAGCACCGCACAACAGCCCGGCAGCTGAAACCGCGCACACCCCGGCGGCCATGACCGCAGAGGCCCAGGTCATCGCCCGTTTCGATGTCACGTCCGCCGAACAGATGCAGGCGCTGGGCCGCCGTCTCGCCGGTCTGCTGCGCCCCGGCGACCTCGTGATGCTCAGCGGCGAGCTCGGCGCCGGAAAGACGACACTGACCCGGGGGCTCGGCGAGGGCCTCGGGGTGCGCGGCGCCGTCACCTCGCCCACCTTTGTGATCGCCCGCGTCCACCCGTCCCTGAGCGGGGGGCCGGCGCTCGTCCATGTCGATGCGTACCGGCTGGGCGGCGGCCTCGACGAGATGGAGGACCTGGACCTCGATGTGTCGCTGCCGGAGTCGGTGGTGGTCGTGGAGTGGGGCGACGGCAAGGTCGAGGAGCTCTCGGACGACCGGCTGCAGGTGCTGATCCACCGCGCGGTCGGTGACACGGACGACGAACGGCGCTCGGTCACGCTGGTCGGGATCGGGGAGCGCTGGTCAGGACTGGGGGCGGCGCTGGAAGCCGGCCGCTGAGAGCACCGACACGTTTCCGACAGGCTGTCGGCAAATTGTTGCGCGGGGCGGGCCGGGCGTGGTCACATGGATGCCGAGAGCTGGTTAGGCCTGCCTAACCACGCCTTCCACCGCAGCCCAGGAGGCATCCATGCCGACGCCCGAGCGTGAAGCGCAGCCGCAGCCGCCAGAGACGTCTGCGGTGTCGATGAAGGATCTGCTGGCGGCCTGCGCTGCGGCGAACGCGGTCTCGACGCCGCCGTCGGAGGAACGGCAGGAGTGCCAGGAGCGGCCCGAGCCCGGGGAGCAGCAGGGGGCACAGGGGTGTGACGGGGAGCGCGACGCCGCCTGAGGTCTTTCGTGAGGACCGGGCCGGATCGGGGAGCGGCCGGTGTCGCCGTGGTGCGTGCAGCCGCAAGGCGGCGGAAGAAACCCATGCGAAGGGCGTCAGCCACGCCTTGAAGACACCGTGAAGGCCAGGGGGCGGCGACCGACGACATCGCCGCAGATGTGCGTGCCGAATCCGGCACGATCCGCACAAGAGGCCCCGGGCCGCACGTCCCCGGTGGCGTTACGGGACGACGACCACCTTGGCGCCGACCGTCGCGAACGCCCACATCGCGTCGCCGTCCGCGCGCTTCATCCGTACCCCGCCGGTCTTCAGCTTCGGGTCCGGGCTCGCCATGGAGCCGTCCTGCGCCGCGCTGAACCCGACGGGCACATCCCCGTCGGCCTTCGCGAACCGCACCACGTGCTCGATCAGCACGCCGTCCGAGCCCTTGATCGAGCCCGAGCGCGAGCCCACCTTGTAGACCCCGGGCCGGGGGCTCAGGGCACTCGGCATGACGGCGAAGGTCCGGGTCACCTTTCCCTGCGCGTCGACCAGCCACACGCGCCGGTCGCCCAGCGCGTACACCACCCGCGCCCCGGTCCCGGATTCGGCGGGAAGCGCGGTCGGATGCTCTTCTTTTTTCTTCGGCTTGTCGTGGCCGACGGCGGGGGCGCTGCTGGACGCCTTCGCCCTGGGGACGGCGACGGAGTCGGGGGCGTTCGCCGACGCCTGGTAGGCCAGGTAGCCGACCGCGACGACTGCTGCCGCGGTGAGCCCGGCCACGATTCCCGAGCTGCCCCTTGCCACCGTGCGTGCCCCTTTCGCCGACGGTCGTATGTCGTACAAGCGTTTACGTCGTACCCGCGTCTACCCGGTGACGGTAGCAGCAGGGGCCGGTGGGGACGGGATGCCGTACGGGGCGCCATGGAGCCGTCGGCGGAGCCGTAGGCTGTTTGCGTGCTCTTGCTCGCCGTGGATACCGCCACCCCCGCCGTCACCGTCGCCCTGCACGACGGGAAAACCGTCGTCGCCGAGTCGGGCCAGGTCGACGCCCGAAGGCACGGGGAGCTGCTGCTGCCCGCCGTCGACCGGGTCCTCGCCGAGGCCGGGGTGAAACTCGACGCCGTGACCGGTGTGGTCGTGGGCGTCGGCCCCGGCCCGTACACCGGTCTGCGGGTCGGTCTGGTGACGGCCGCGACGTTCGGCTCGGCGCTCTCCGTGCCGGTCCACGGGCTGTGCACGCTGGACGGTCTCGCGTACGCCGCCGGGCGGGGCGGACTGGAGGGCCCGTTCGCCGTGGCGACGGACGCCCGTCGCAAGGAGGTCTACTGGGCGCGGTACGAGGATCCCCGTACCCGCGTCGGCGAACCCGCCGTCGACCGGCCCGCCGACATCGCGGAGCAGCTCGCCGGGCTCCCGGTGGTCGGGGCGGGCGCGGCGCTCTACCCCGACGCGTTCCCGGATGCCCGCGGTCCCGAGCACGTCAGCGCCGGGGCGCTCGCGGCGCTGGCCGCCGAGCGGCTCGCCGCCGGAGCGGAGCTGCTGCCGCCGCAGCCGCTGTATCTGCGTCGGCCCGACGCCCAGGTTCCGAAGAACTACAAGGTGGTCACCCCGAAGTGACGAGCCCGACTGCCGTGCTGCGTGAGATGCGCTGGTGGGACATCGACCCGGTGCTGCAGCTCGAACACGAGCTGTTCCCGGAGGACGCCTGGTCGGCCGGCATGTTCTGGTCCGAGCTGGCGCACGCCCGCGGGCCGCAGGCCACCCGCCGCTATGTCGTCGCCGAGGCCCCGGACACCGGACGCATCGTCGGGTACGCGGGACTCGCCGCCGCCGGTGACCTCGCCGACGTCCAGACGATCGGCGTCACCCGCGACCACTGGGGCGGCGGGCTGGGCTCCGAACTCCTCGCCGATCTGCTGAAGCACGCCACGGCTTTCGAGTGCGCTGAGGTGCTCCTCGAAGTCCGGGTCGACAACACGCGTGCGCAGAAGCTGTACGAACGCTTCGGCTTCGAACCGATCGGCTTCCGCCGCGGCTACTACCAGCCGGGCAACATCGACGCACTCGTCATGCGTCTCCACGTACAAGAACCCGCACCAGAGCACGTACAGGAAACTGGGACTGACTGATGGCTGACGAACCGCTCGTACTCGGTATCGAGACCTCCTGCGACGAGACCGGTGTCGGCATCGTCCGCGGTACGACGCTGCTCGCGGACTCCGTCGCGTCCAGCGTCGACACCCACGCCCGCTTCGGCGGCGTCGTCCCGGAGATCGCCTCCCGCGCGCACCTGGAGTCGATGGTCCCCACCATCGAACGCGCCCTGAAGGACGCGGGCATCAGTGCCCGCGACCTCGACGGCATCGCCGTCACCGCCGGTCCCGGGCTGGCGGGCGCGCTGCTCGTCGGCGTCTCGGCGGCGAAGGCGTACGCGTACGCCCTCAACAAGCCGCTGTACGGGGTGAACCACCTCGCCTCGCACATCTGCGTCGACCAGCTGGAGCACGGCCCGCTGCCCGAGCCGACGATGGCGCTGCTGGTCAGCGGCGGCCACTCCTCGCTGCTGCTCGCGCCGGACATCACCAACGACGTACGGCCGCTGGGCGCGACCATCGACGACGCGGCGGGCGAGGCGTTCGACAAGATCGCCCGGGTGCTGAACCTCGGCTTCCCCGGCGGCCCGGTCATCGACCGGCTGGCGAAGGAGGGCGATCCGAAGGCGATCGCGTTCCCGCGCGGACTTAGCGGCTCGCGCGACCCCGCGTACGACTTCTCCTTCTCCGGTCTGAAGACGTCCGTCGCCCGCTGGATCGAGGCGAAGCGGGCCGCGGGCGAGGAGGTGCCGGTACGGGACGTGGCGGCGTCCTTCCAGGAGGCCGTCGTCGACGTGCTCACCCGGAAGGCCGTCCGGGCCTGCAAAGACGAGGGTGTCGACCACCTGATGATCGGCGGCGGCGTCGCGGCCAACTCGCGGCTGCGGGCGCTCGCCGAGGAGCGCTGCGAGCGGGCCGGCATCCGGCTGCGGGTGCCGCGGCCCGGACTGTGCACGGACAACGGGGCGATGGTCGCGGCGCTGGGCGCCGAGATGGTGGCGCGTAACCGTCCCGCGTCCGACCTGGAACTGTCGGCGGACTCGTCGCTGCCGGTGACGGACACGCATGTGCCGGGCAGCGCGCACGACCACGACCATGTGCACGAGATCAGCAAGGACAACCTCTACTCATGACCGTCGCCCTCATGTGGGAGGCCCGGGCCGTGGACGGCCGGGGCGCCGAACTGCTGGAGTGGGCCCGGGCGCGCACCGGTGAGCTGGCGGACGAGCCGCTGCGGTACGAGCTGCTCCGCGCCCCGCAGGACCGGGTGCTCGTCATCACCTGGTGGGAGGCGGCATACGGCGCCGAGCTGCCCGAGCTGCCCGAACCCGCAGCCGAGTTGATCACCCGGGCGGTGCACCGATGGCGGTTCGAGGTGGCCGGCGGCTCCACCGGCGGAACATGAGAAAACTCGAGCGAGCGGGCTGACGACGGTCACCGTGCCCCTCGTCACCGCCCCGTCCGACCCCAACCGGGCGGTGGCGCAGGAACCGGCCGCGAGCAAGCTGTGGGCGTCCCTGGGTAGTCCGGAAAAGTCCCCCGGAAATTTCTTCAACTTCTTCGGGGGAGTGTGTCGATTGCGGCACCTCACGTTCGACGCAAGGGTGAGAGGCAGGGAAAGCCCCCGCCGTCCCGCACCGAGGAGTCACCATGCCGCGCTTCCTGTCACTGGTCCGCATCGATGAGCAGAACCTCCCCTCCGGGGCCCCCGACCCCGACTTCGAGGCGCGCATGGGTGCGCTGTTCGAGGAGATCACCAAGGCCGGGGTCATGCTGGAGACCGCCGGGCTCACCCCCACCTCGCAGGGGACCCGGGTCACCTGGAAGGACGGCAAGCTGAGCTACACCGACGGGCCCTTCACCGAGACCAAGGAAGTCGTCGGCGGCTACGCCATCACCCAGTGCAAGGACATGGCCGAGGCGCTGGAGTGGACCAAGCGGTTCCTGGAGATCCACCCGAAGAACTGGACCGTCACCTCCGAGGTCCGCGAGATCGCCGAGAGCTAGGGCGTGTTTCGAAAGTCCCGCCTGCCTGGCGACGCTACTTTCGAAACACGCCCTAGTGCCGTGACCGGCAGTGTGTGCCCCATGAGGAGCGTCGTCCGCTGCGTGTGATCGCAAGGCGGCCGGAAGCCCTTGGACGGGGTCTCCCCGGCTCGAACGAAGCTGAGCGCTCGGCGAAGGAGCTACCAGGGCTTTTGGCCAATGCGGCGAGCGGGCGTGCCGGACGGTGCGACGGGGCAGAACCCGCCGGGACAGCCCTTAGGGCGTCTCACGCTTGCTGCGCCCCGGTACGGCTGCTCTGATGGGTGGCCGTGACGGAAGCAAGCGCGACGCGGGCGGTCGAGGCGGTATTCAGGATCGAGTCCGCGAGGATCATCGCCGGTGTCGCCCGCATCGTGCGGGACGTCGGCATCGCCGAGGAGCTCGCGCAGGACGCTCTGGTCGCCGCGCTGGAGCAGTGGCCGGAGTCGGGTGTCCCGGACAGACCGGGCGCCTGGCTCATGGCCACCGCCAAGCACCGCGCGATCGATCTCGTACGCCGCAAGGAGACGTACGCGCGGAAGCTGGCTGAGGTCGGGCGGAGCCTGCAGGACGTGCCGCCGCCCGAGCCGGGGGATTTCCACCGCATCGAGGACCCCCACCGCATCGACGACGACCTGCTGCGGCTGATCTTCACCGCCTGCCACCCCGTGCTGTCGACCGAGGCCCGGATCGCGCTCACCCTGCGGCTGCTCGGCGGACTCACCACCGATGAGATCGCCCGGGCCTTCCTGGCGTCCGAACCGACCGTCGCCCAGCGCATCGTCCGTGCGAAACGCACCCTGGGCCGGGCGGGCGTCCCTTTCGAAGTGCCGTACGGCCCCGAGCGTGCGGCCCGGCTCGACTCCGTCCTCGAAGTCATCTATCTGATCTTCAATGAGGGTTACTCGGCCACCGCGGGCGACGACTGGCTGCGCCCGGCGCTCTGCGAGGACGCGCTGCGGCTGGCCCGGGTGCTGGCCGGACTGATGGACAAGGAACCCGAAGTGCACGGCCTGGTGGCCCTGTTGGAACTCCAGGCATCCCGCATCGCGGCCAGGACCGGACCGGGCGGTGCGCCCGTGCTGCTCGCCGACCAGAACCGGTTCCGCTGGGACCGGCTGCTGATCCGGCGCGGGTACGCGGCCCTGGAGCGGGCGCACGCGGTGGGCGACGCCCCGGGTCCGTACGCCCTGCAGGCCGCGATCGCCGCGTGCCACGCCCACGCGGTGACGTACGAGGAGACGGACTGGGCGGTCATCGCCACGCTCTACGGGCTGCTGCTGAAGGCGGCTCCGTCGCCGGTCGTCGAGCTGAACCGGGCGGTCGCCGTCTCGATGGCACAGGGGCCGGAGGCGGGGCTCGCGCTGGTCGACGCCCTGGCCGGGGACCCGGCGCTGAGGGCGTACCACCTGTTGCCGAGCGTGCGCGGCGATCTGCTGGCGCGGCTGGGGCGCACGGACGAGGCGCGGGCGGAGTTCCTGCGGGCGGCGGACCTGACCCGTAACGTGCGCGAGCGGGCGCTGCTGCTGGCCCGGGCGGAGGAGGAATCCGGCGCGGCGCGATGAGATTCCACGCCCCCCAAGCCCGACATCGAGGCGCAGCGCAACGCCTGACGGCGTCCGTGCAGCCCGGCCGGCGGCTCCCGGCCGATGCACACCCGGCCCGGTGGGCCGGGTGTGCGACACGTGCCTCAAGGCCGCCCCGGTGACCGGTAACTGGCGGGCCATGGGCGGGAATCGGTCAACCGGCCGACCGGGCTGTACGCCACTGAGGTGGCCTGGGTCGCGCGGGCGCATCGGCCGGTCCGGCAGCCTCGTTGAGCGCGTGACCGGGGCGCATCGGGCGCCCGTCGCGAGAGGAGCCATCATGTCCGACCAGTACGACTACAGCCCCGAGTCGGGGGCGGGCGACGACGGCGCCGACGACTCCGAGTACGACAGCGTGGACGCCGGGTTCGACGGCTACAGCGAGTACCCGGACGGCTGGTCGGACAGCTGAGAGACCGACCGGAACGGGCGGAAACCTTCAGTCCTCGCCGATGGTCATGGCGCCGAGGCTCAGCTCACTCACCCGCAGGCCGGTCCGGCCGAACAGCGTGTACTGCACAGTGTTCTCCCTCGGTACGTGCATGCTTCCGGTCAGCCGGTCGCATTCGGACGTGACGAGCTGGAGCGCGCTCCAACGCAAGCCACGCCGAACCGTGCCCGCACCCGGTCGGTAGGGTCGGGCCCATGTCCCGCCGCACACTGCTGCCGCCGCCGCCTCCGCCCGTCGAGATCCGTTCCTGGCCCGACAGGGAAGCCCTGCTCGCCGACCGGGCGGTCGTCCTCGGCGAGCTGGTCACCCTGCATGTGGGGCGCGGCCGGCTGGTGCTGCTGTGGCTGTGGGGCGTCCTGTGCGCGCTCGGCTGGTCGCTGGTGGGGACCGCGATCCTCACGTTCGAGGAGTCGTACGACATCTTCAGTGCCGTCCTCGGCGTCGTCCTCGCCGTCCTGGGCGCCTGCTGTGTCGTGCCGTCGGTGGTCTTCGTCGTCGTCGGTCTGCGCCGCGACCGGCAGATCCGCCGACTGCTCTACGCCTGGGGCGAGTTGGACCGCGATCCGAGCGGCGACATGCGGCTGCGGGCCCCCGGTGCGAGCCTTGCCTGGATGCTGCCGTCGTTCGCGCTGTGCGCGGTCGGGCTGTACGCCTGCGTGGCCGTCCCGGCGAATGCGGAGGCGCCCGAGGACACCTACGGTGCGGTCGCCCTCGTCATGGGACTCGGGATGATCGGCTGGCTGCTTGGTCTGATCGGCGTCACCAAGGCGTTCGCGCACCGCCGTTGGGTGCTGAGGGTGCTCGTCGGGGCGCCCGGGCCCGAGCCGCTGTTCTCCGTCGGCGGCGGTGCTCACCGCTGAAACCGCCTCTATCCTGACCGCGTAACAGGATCCGCTCAGGGGGAGGGTGTCACATGGAGTGGTACTGGTGGGTGCTCATCGTCTTCTGGACCGGCGGATTCGGATGGGCGGTCGACAACGTCCGTACGGCGCTGCGCAACCGGCACACCCGCAAGCTGGAACTGCTGGAGGCGGGCAAACAGGAACGCCTGGCCGTCGAGGCGGCGAACCGGCCACCGGAGCCGGTCTGCGGCTGCACACACCACCTTGCGAAGCATGACAAGCAGGGCAGGTGCCATGAGCGGGTCGAGGTGCCGACGGCCTGGGACGAGAGCAAGAAGCCGGTCCGCTTCGAAGCCGGGCAGTGCAACTGCCAGCAGTACGTGGGCCCGCAGCCGCTCTCCCAGGTGTACGCGGACGACCTGACCGACCTGGCCTGACGGCCTCCCCCGCGGTAGTGAGTGGGCTCCCGACGCCCTGCGACTCCGCTGGCGGCGTTGTCGTCGGTCACCGACGCTCCGCGTCGACTCCCTCCTCCGCCTTGCCATCGAAGC
>NZ_JBEZKL010000162.1:0-15732 GCF_040704695.1 Streptomyces sp. NPDC048411 | reverse complement strand
GATCTGCCCCCGGTCCCTGTCGTGGTGGCCGCCCGACGAGGCGGCCACCACCCCGGCGAACGGCAGATGCGCCTCGAAGGCGCCGTCGTGTCCCACGGAAACCTGGCCCGACACACTGGACGCTGCACTCCCCTTGCGGGGCGTGGCCCCCAGCCGCAGCCCGGAGAGGTTGGTGCCCGGCGGAACGACCAGGCCGCCGCGCACGAGCCAACCGTCTTGCCCCACCAGTACGGCATGCACCTCGGCATGCTCCACGCGATGACGCACGAAAATCGACAGATGGCCGTCCGCGGTGCGGTAGGGCACGGGCCAGTACGCGGGACCTTCCGCCGGAATCCGCCGGATCAGCAGACCACCGGTGTGGACGCCCTCCACGGCGAGCGGCTGGCGTCGGCCGTCCGGCAGCTCGAGGTCGATGTCATAACGGCCCTCGGCGAGGACCGGCGGTTCGGCGGGGATCGCGTACACCGACCGCAGAGTGCCCGTCGCCTCATCCACCGACGTGCCGAGGGCAGCCAGCCTGACCAGTGTCTCGCCCTTGCGCGGGGTGACACACAGCGTGGGGGGCTCTGTGCCGGGGTGCAGCACGGCGCGGACCTCGATAGCGCCGTCGCCGCGCACCAGTACCTCCGCCGGGACACCGGACGGGACGACGGGCGGGACCGCAGCGGTACGTTGCTTCGGTACCGAGGCCGCCACATCCCGCAGGAACGCGTCGTAGCGGAAGGCGATGCGCTCGGCGCTGTAGAGCGGGGCCGTGGCGTAGGCGCCCTGGGACAGCCTCTCCCGCTCGGCCGGCTGTTCGATGAGGTAGCGCATCGCCTGGGCCATGGCCTCCTCGTCACCGACCGGAACCAGGATGCCGTTGCGGCCGGGGGCGACGATCTCGCCGGGGCCGAAGGGCGCATCGGCCGCGAGAACCGGAAGCCCATGGTGCATGGCCTCCACCATGGTCAAGCCGAAGGACTCGCGGCGGGCCGCGCTCACCGCGAACGCGGCCTTGTCCCACTCCGCTGTGAGGTCGGGCAGCGCGCCCATGAGACGGATGGCGTCGCTGAGCCCGTGCGCGTGCACGAGGTCCTGCAGCCGTGCGTGCTCGGGCCCGCGGCCGAAAATGCGCAGCCGCCACTGCGGGTGGTGGGGGGCAACCTGGGCGAACGCGTTGATCAGCGTGTCGAAGCCCTTGCGCGGCACGAGCTGTCCCGCGGCGGCGATCAGCGGCAGGCCGCGCACAGGGGCGTGCCGGGCCGGCGGCGGCACGATGTTCCCGATGGCGGCGAACGGGGGCGCCTGGTCGCCCAGCTGTCGCTGGTAGTTGTTCGAGTCGGCCTGGGTAAGGCAGACGACGCCGTCCATCTCGCGGTACAGCTCCAGAGTGCGCTCGCGCAGCTCTTGAGAGGGCACCATCGAGCCCTCGTGGTCGATGACCACGCGCCCGTAGTCGTGCCGTCCATGGGCGATGAAATACGCGGCGAACGTCGGCCGGGCAGCGATCACGACATCGGCGCTGCAACTGCCGAGGTGACCGAGGATCAGGTCATCGTCTTCCTGGGTGTACTGGTCGGCCCAGCCGTCCTCTCGCGGCATGATCCGGGACGGTTTGCCGCCCTTGGTCTTCGCCGCCCCCTCGCGCCGGTCGGCCAGGTAGCGCACGGTCACGCCGCTGGACGGCGGGAAGGACGGCCGGTCCGCTGTACGGAAAACCGAGACGATCTCCACCTCGTGGTGGACCGCCAGCGCGGAGGCCAGGCTGCTGGTCGCCCGCGGTACCCCGCCAAAATTGTCGATGCTGTGGAGCAGGAAGGAGATCCGCACAAGTGTCCTTCGGGATTCTCGAGGTCTGTAAGGGGCCGTTCTGTCAGTGATGCTCGGTCACCACGAGCGAGAGTTCGTTGTCCGCGGTGAAGTAGGGGCGCAGTCCGACGACGGCACGGCCGACGTCGGGGCCGAACAGGTCCGTCGGCTCCTCCCGCACCAGCTCCGGGAAGCGCTGCACATCGCGCCTCACCACCTGGTCGTCGGCGATGCGCGCCACCCTGACCGGCTCGCCGCCGCCGCTGTCGGTGAGCAGCACGTCCCAGTTCTCGCGCATGAGCAGCCGGGCCCTCATGGCCTCGTCCATGTTCAACTCCGCGCCGAACCAGCCGCCTTCGAAGCGCACCCGACCGGCTGCCAGCGTGCGCGCGGGCTCCTGGCGCCGACGCAGCAGCAGCGACAGCTCGCCGCCAAGTTGCCACTCCCCCTGCAGCCAGCCCGTCAGCCACAGGCTCGTGTCGCTGTAGTCGACGGCCACCAGCTCGGCATGGCTCGGCCGGGACCAGACACGCAGACGCAGATAGCCGCCCTCGGTCGCGTACGGCAGGACCCAGTGGAAGTGGTCCAGGTCGCTCAGATGTCCGACGTCGCGTGCCCCGCCGAGCGTGCACCGCCCGTAGCGCAGGCGCCTCTCCTTGCCCCTGCCGTCCACCACGTAGAGATCGGCGCGTCCCTCGCCCAGCACGGCAAGCGCGCGAGCGTCGATCAGGGCCCGGGTCCCGCCGCTCCCGACAGCGAAGTCGACCACTTCCTCGCGGCCTTTGCCCTGCTCCTTGACGCGCACAGTGCGGGCGCCGGACACGCCACGCAAGGTGACCTCCCATGCGCCGTTCGGCAGCACCCGGCAGTCAGCGGTGGGGAGGGGACGGTCCTCGGCGGGCGCGCCGCCGCCCGTGCGCCGCCCCTTGCCCCAGCGGCCGCGTATCCCGGCCTTGACCGTCCTGAACAGTTCCTCGTACGCGTCGCCAACCTGCTCCGTGCTTGCGGACTGTGCGGTCCGCAGGGCCTGGGCCCGATGCGCGGAGCGCAGTCGCTCGTCCGCCATGTAGCGCTCCAGGGCGCGGGCCGTGGCATGGACGTCACCGACCGGCACCAGCAGCCCGCCGTGGCCCTCGGCCAGCACCTCGAGAGCTCCGTAGGGCACCTCGGTGGCGACTACGGGCGTGGCCTGGGCGAGCGCCTCCAACACCGGGCGAGCACTGTCCAGGCGCTCCGCGGCCACCAGGGCGATGTCGGCGTCGTAGAAGTCCTCTTCGCCGGCTTCCCGGTCGAACAGCAGCACATGGTCATGGAGTCCCAGCGCGGTGACCAGTTCGCGGGTCTCACGGCGCAGCGGCCCGGTGCCGACGACCCTCAGCTGCCAGCCCGGGTGAGCCGCACGGGTCTGGGCGAAGGCGTGCAGCGCCAAGTCGACGCGCCGGTGCGAGACCAGCCGCCCGGCGCTGATCACCACACCCGTCGTCGGTTTGTCCGGGCTCTCGGCAAGCAGCACCGGCTCAGCAATGTGGCGCACCTCGACGCCGGCGGCGCGCAGCGCTTGGTACTCGGGGGCGGCGGCGTCGCCCTGGGTGAGCGGGACGACCGCGTCCAGCTCGCGGTAGAGCTCCGTCCAGCGGGCGCGCACCGACTCCGGGAGCCGCTCGACAGGTGCCGGCTGGCGGGCGATGCGCCGCGCGTGGGGTACGCGGCACTGAGCCAGGGCCGCGCCGAGCGCGGAGCTGAGGGCGACCACCGCGTCGGCGCCACTCGCGGACAGGTGCTTGCGGAGCCTTCCGTCGTCGGCGCGGTTGTAGCGCCGGAACTCGGGGTCGCCGGCGATGACGAGCTGTGAGGTGTCGTCGTCGTCCCGGTCGCCGGCCCCGACCGAGGGGGCCAGGGCCAGGACGCCGACGTTCTCCGGGAGCCGCAGCCCCGGGTGCGGTGCGGCGGCGCCTCGCACGGTGACGACGGTCACCCGGTGCCTGGCGACGAGGGACTGGGCGAGCCGGGCAGCCGCCCGCGCGCCGGTGGAATCGGTAGCCAGGGTATGGGCCAGGATTTCGATGTTCATGGCTCAGGCCGCCATCTTCTCGTACGGGCTCGCCACCGGGTAGAAGGCCTCGAGGAACCGGTGGAGCACCTGGCTCTGGTGCTCGATCTCGGCGGGGTCGCTCGCGGAGTCGTTGAGGCAGAAGGTGTCCCGGTCCCGGCGCAGCAGCAGCAGTTCCAGCTTGTGCTCCAGCTCGGGGTCGTCCAGCGCGAAGTAGCCGTACCGGAGGTCGCCGGGCAGGCTGCACCCGGAGTAGTAGCTGTAGTAGTGGTGCAGCGAGGAGGCTATGGACAGGTCGGAGATACTCCGCACGGGACTGGCGGAGGTGCGCCGGTGCTCTTCGGGGAAGTCCCGTTCGATGGCGGCGAGGATGTCCCGGTTGAGCGCATACGGCACATGCTTCATCTTCTGTACGAGCGTGCGGCCGAACCGCTCCTGGATGAGCCGGCGGTTGTTCTTCGCGGCGACCGAGGTGGGCACCTCGTCGGGCTCCGGGGGGCCATAGGGGACCTGTGCCGGGGACGGGAAGAACTTGGCGATGCCGTTCGGGTGGAAGAACGCGGAGGGAGTGAGGGTCCGCCCGATGAACATGTCGTCGTTGAAGTAGACGAAGTGGCGCGACAGTCCGGGGATGTGGTGCAGCCTGGACTCGATCGCATGGCTGTTGAAGGTGGGCAGGTGGGAGGGGTCGTCGAAGATCTCCCGGTGGTCCACCACGCGGGCCCTGCCGTCGCCGGCGGCCCACCAGTGCGGAATCTGCTGGTCGGTGACGATGTAGATGTTCCGCACCCACGGCATGAACATCCGCACCGAGCGAAGGCTGTACTTCAGCTCGTCGCGGGAGACGTAACGGGCCAGGCTTGCCGCCTCCGCATGGAAGACCTCACCGCGGCTCTCGGCGCGGCGCCGTTGCCAGGCCGGGTCGTCGCCGTCCACCCAGGTGTACACGACGTCGATGGGGAAGGGGTGCTCGTCGGGGAAGGGGATGTCCAGTTCGGGGCGGGTGCGTGTCGGGCGCAGCGGCGGCACCTCGGACTCGTGGGCCCGGCCCACGAGCCTGGTCATCTGCTCGCCGGGGACGACAATCTGCTGGTGGCCGAGGAAGACGTGCTCGCTGGCGCGGTTGCGGCGCGGTGCGACGAGGCGGTCGACTCCCTGGCCGGGCAGGCTCTCCTCGGGCTCCCAGAATTCGATGTCACAGCCCGTATCGGCACCATGCGTCAGGTGCCCTTCCTCCGTGGTGCGGAACCAGAAGGCGCGCACGACGGACAGGCCGTTCGCCCGCTCCCAGGTCTTGTCCGAGGAGCCGTCCCACGCGCCGTCGCCGGGGGCCATCCCGGCCTTGGGGCGGGCGATGTAGCCCCTGCTGTTGGACAGGCGGGCGCGTAGCGCCGCCAGGGCCTGAGGGCGTCGACGCGCGTCGACGCCGACCGCGGAGGCGGTGTCGTCGAGGCCCGGCACCGCGAACCAGTCGATCCGCTCGGCTTCCAGGGCGCGACGGACTTCCAGGTTGTTCAGCTCTCGCGCGGCGAGCGGTGTGAGACGGTCGTGCACCAGCGCGACACGCTTGTGCATGTCCACGACGACCTGCCGCTCCGTACGGCTCCTGCGCAGTTGCGCCGGCGTGGGCTCCGGGCGAGGGCCGGCGCCCATGGCGGTCTCGCCAGCCGTTTCTCGGCTGGAGGTGTCAAACACGCGGTTCACTTTCGTTACGAGGATGGGTGCTGCGGCAGGAGGAGCGGTTCGCTCACCGTCCGATTTCGGCCTTCCGTGACCGGATCGACCGGTTCGCGTTGTGGTACTCGTCCGTCCCCACCCGCTCGAAGCGGCTGGGGACGGGGAAGTATGCGTCGAGAAAGTTCCTGACCATGCGCTCCTGAGCCTCCGGGTCGGGATGCTCGACGGTGTCGTTCAGGCAGAACGTGTCGAAGTTCCGTTGAGCGAGGAGGTTGTCCAGGCGGCGCCGGGCCTGGTCGGCGGCAAGGTCGATGTACTGGTAGCGCAGGTTCCCGACGGTCGTACGGCCGGTGTGGAAGCCGTAGTAGTGGTGCAGGGACGAGGCGATCGGGACGTCCTCGGGAGACCGGAAGCGGGAGTGCTGGGTGCGGTGGTGTTCCTCCCTGTAGACCAGCTCGATGTCGGCGAGGATGCTACGGCGCAGCGGATGCGGGGTGTGTTTCATCTTCTGCGCGATACGGGTGCCGAAGGACCGCTCGATCAGTGCCCGGCTGTTCTTGCCGGCTGCGTTCACCGGCAGGTCGTCCGTGTCCGCGGGGCCGCTCGGTATGAGTGCCTTGGACTGGAAGAATTTGGTCAGGCCGTTGGCGTGGAAGAAGCGTTCGGCGCCGACCGGGCGGCCGAAGAACACATCGTCGTTGAGGTAGAGGAAGTGCTCGGACAGGCCGTCGATGTGGTGCAGCTGGCTTTCGATGGCGTGCGAGTTGAATGTGGGCAGAGCAGCGGGGTCCGAGAAGATCTCGCGGTGGTCGATGACCTGGAGGCCTGGGGCGTCGCTGTCCAGCCAGCTGGGCACCTGTCCGGCGGTGACCAGATAGACGGTGCGGACCCAGGGTGCGTACTGGTGCAGGGAGCGCAGGGAGTAGCGCAGTTCGTCACGACTGGTGAAGCGCGCGTCGTTGGCTGCCTGGGCATGCAGGGCCTGAGGCGGGCCGCCCATCCGTCCCGAGCGGACGGCGTCGCGTTCGGCGCTCCATTTGGGGTCGGAGTCGTCGACCCAGGTGTAGACGACGTCGATGGGGAAGAGGTGGTCCTCTGCCAGGGGTTGGGTGAATTCGGCTACGGTACGCGCGCTGCCCGTGGTGTAGGCGCCGGGCACCAGGGCGAACAGGGCCTGCGGGACGGTGTGGCGTGGTGCGTCGACCGGCACCTCGTCCACCACCCGGTTGGGGCGGGGTGTCTCCAACCGGCCGTTCCGTTCCGCCCAGAACTCCAGGTCACAGCCCTGATCAGCGCCGAAGACGAGCTCCTCTGTGGGGTCGGTGACGTACCAGGCCACCCGGAGGGCGTCGTGCCTGCGCAGCTGGCGCCAGGACCTGTCGTCTTCGCCAGGTCGCATGCCCGACTCCGATGCGGTGGCCGCGCCCACGTAGCCCGGAGTCTGCTCGAAGGCGATCTGGAGAATCTCCTCCGCCGACTCGCGCAGCCCGACGGGCACCGCGACCGTCGGAACGTCCATCGTGGCACCGCGGACACAGAAGTATTCGATCCCCCCGGCCTCCAGCGCGGCGATGAGAATGTGCAGATTACGGGCCCGGGCAGCCCACGCCGTGGCGCCCTCCACGAGCAGGGCGTACATGTGCCGGCCCTTGAATCGCACCACCCGGCGCATGGAGGCCGCACTGTGCCGGGGCGCGTTGCGGCGGCCGCCCATCGCCCAGACGACCGTCGCCGACCGGATGGCGTCGACCGAGGTGAACGAGGACTTCACGGCGGAGCGCAGCGGGGCCGGCACCTTGCGGACAATGCCCCTTCGCGCGCCCGCCGGCATCACAGACCGGTACGCCGAAACCAGCGATCCCGCCTCCGGATTACCGGAACCGCCCACGAGGCATCCACCACCCACGCCACTGCGGTCCAGCGTCTGCCGCGACCAGGCACGACCTCGTGCCCGGACGACGGACGGTATGAGACCGAAACCTGTCATCCCCATTGAGACCGCCCCACTGGACGATCACACCTGCTCACCCGCGAGCGAGTCACAGAACTTTCACATAAAGAACCGATCAACGTCCAGTCAGTGAAGTGGAAAGATACGACATATGACCGGTGATGAATCCCACCAGGCGCTCGTACAACCTTTTACGACTCCACGAAAACATCACATGAAATCGAGGCGACACACCGGTGTCGCCCAGCACTCCAGAAGGTGCTGTCAGATCACAGCCGGTGCCAGTGCGGCGAGAGCGTGAGCCCTGGGCCCGAGTCCTGTCGGGCGACGGACACCGCCCCGTCCCGCCCGCGAACCGCCACGACGACGCGACCGTGTCCGTCGAGGGCGAGCGCGGGATCACCGACGCACTCCTCGGTGGTGTCCGACCACCAGACGCCACCTTGCTCACCCTCGGTACTGCAGACCCCGATCAGCAGAGTGCCGCCCGCCCCGCGCTGCGCGAGAACCGTGCAGTCATAGCCGTCGAGCGGGGCGCGCAATGCCACGACGGCGCCGTCCCCAGGCTGTCCGCCCACCGGCACGGGCCAAGCGCCCGCCCGGTAGGAGACGACCCCTGCCCTGTTCGTATCGGTCCAGTAGTAGGTGAGGCGGTCAGGCGCCGTCTCCAGCGCCGTCGCGGAACCCTCCAGAGCGTGGAACGGCAAGGGCGGACCGATCAGCAGCGGGCCGTCCGGATCGTCCTGACGCCACTGCTGCGCCCCACGATCACTGGGCGCGAAGACCTCCACGAGCCCGCTCGAGGTCACCGACGGCACGATGTCGGCGGCAAGCCCGGCGCCTTTGAAGTCCTGCCAGGCTCCCCACTTGCCGCCCTTCCCTTCGCGGCGCACCTGCAGTCCGCGACCCGCGTTGCGCACGAAGACGAAGACCGTCCCCTGTGCGTCGACGGCCCCGGCCGGCGCACCTATCTTCCGGCCCGTCTCCCGGTCACGGTAGAAGTTGCCGAGGGAGCGCCATTCGGTGACGGGACGGCCGGTCTGGTACTGGACCGCGTGCACGATGTCCACGCTCGGCCCGTCGGAACCACGGCGCTCGCGCCGCCCGAGGAAGTGCACGTACGAGTCGGCACCCTGAACGATGGTGAGGTCCGTCAGGTCCGCGATCGGCACGAAGTCCGGGCCGTCCCACCGGTCCCCGCCCGGGCTCTGCTGCGTCCAGCGCAACAGACCGCCGTCCGTACGGGCGTAGAGCGTAAGCCTGCCGTCCTTGCCGAGCGGCATCCAGCGGCCACGCGGCGTTCCGCACACCTGATGACGGCCGGACGACGGGGCGAGAGGGGGGGCACTGCTCGCGAAGTCCGATCCTCTTCTCCGCATGACCTGTAACACCCTCTCTGCCTCACCGGTTCTTCATCCTGCCCTCACGGGGCCGACACATCGTATGCTCAGCGTCGACCCGCCCCGGCGGGTCGTCGACGCTCGGTTCAGCGCCGCGCCTGCGGCATCCGCAGACACCACCCGGCCCATGCCGAAGCGACCATGGCACGCGCATCGTGCTGCGCGTGCCAACCCAGCTCGCCGCGGATGCGGTCGGCGGCGGCCACGACGCGGGCAGGGTCACCGGCCCGGCGCGGGGCGCTCACGGGTGTGGCGGCGGCACCGTATCCGGTCACTTCCCCGATCAGTTCGATCATCTCCCGCACGGAGACACCCTCCCCGCGGCCGATGTTGACGGTCAGGTCGGTGCCCGGCTCACGGTCGAGGAGTGCTCGCGCCGCGGCCAGGTGCGCCGAGGCGATGTCGGCGACGTGGATGAAGTCGCGCACGCAGGTGCCGTCCTCGGTGTCGTAGTCGTCACCGAACACCAACGGCGCCTCGCCCCGCGTGAGTTTCTCGAAAACCATGGGCACCAGGTTGAAGACGCCCGTGTCGGCGAGGGCCGGTGTGGCCGCGCCGGCGACGTTGAAGTACCGCATCGAGGCGGTGGCGATGCCGTGCGCCTTCCCAGCGGCGCGCACCATCCACTCGCCGGTCAGCTTGGTCTCGCCATAGGGGTTGATCGGGTCGCACGGAGTGTCCTCCGTCACAAGCTGCACATCGGGCATGCCGTAGACCGCCGCCGAGGACGAGAACAGGAAGGCGCGCACGTCGCTGTCAGCGACCGCCTCCAGCAGGGTCTGCAGACCCTGTACGTTCTCCCGGTAGTAGTACAGCGGGCGTTCGACGGACTCGGCGACCTGCTTCTTCGCCGCGAGATGGACCACGCCGTGCACCGACAGGTCCGTCAGAGTGCGCCGCAACTGAGCTGCGTCGAGCGTCGATCCCTGCACGAACGGGACGTCTGCGGGAATCCGCGAACGGTCGCCCGTAGAGAGGTCGTCGTACACGACGACCGACTCACCGGCCTCCCGCATGGCACGCACCACATGCGCACCGATGAAGCCCGCCCCGCCCGTGATCAACCAAGTCATGAGCGAATAATAGTTCGAGGTGCCCACGTCATGATTCCCGGGACCAACACACGCATTCGCACGATCCTCTGTTCTATAGTGCTCGGTCAGTCATGCATTTCGCGGACCGGTCACACCCCCCACCCGAGTCCCACGTACTTCACCACCCCCCCCGGGCAATGAGATTGAGGACTCGACCACGATGAGCCACAACGCCATGACACCGGGCCCGCGCGACAGTCGTTCGGCCTCTGATGACGGCGGACGGACGCGGAGAGGCGCGCCGCGCAAGCGCCGCCGCGGCCTCAAGATCACGCTCGGTGTCCTGCTCGTCCTCTTGCTCGCAGGCGGCGGAACCGTCTACTGGCTGTACAGCAAGCTCGACGGCAACATCAAGGGCGTCGACATCAACAAGGCGCTGGGTGACGACCGGCCGGAGAAGCTGCCGACCAGTGGGCAGAACCTGCTGGTCCTCGGTTCGGACTCGCGGGCCGGCGCCGAGAACAAGGAACTGGGCGGCGGCGGCAACGTCAGCGGTGCCCGGTCTGACACCACGATGGTGGTGCACATACCCGAGGGCCGGAGCAGGGCCGTCGCCGTGTCCATTCCGCGCGACACCCTCGTCACCCGGCCCGAGTGCACCAAGGCGGACGGCTCGACAGTGCCGTCGGCGAACCGCGTGATGTTCAACGGCGTCTACTCCCAGTTCGGTCCGGCCTGCGTGGTCAAGACCGTCGAGAAGATGTCCGGGGTCCGGATCGACCACTACCTGGAGATCAACTTCGCCGGGTTCAAGGACCTGGTGGACGCCATCGGCGGGGTCACGGTCGATGTCCCGCAGGACATCCACGACAAGTCGTCCGGCCTCGACCTCACGGCAGGCTCGCACAAGCTCGATGGCACCCAGTCCCTCGCGTACGTCCGCACCCGGCACGGCATCGGCGACGGCAGCGACCTGGGCCGGATCGGGCTCCAACAGCAGTTCCTGCTGGCGCTGCTGAGCGAGGTCAAGTCGCAGGATCTGCTGAGCAGTCCGACGAACTCGTACAGGATCGCCAACTCGGCCACCAAGTCGCTGACCACGGACTCCGGGCTCGCCTCGCTGAAGTCCCTTGCCGAGTTCGGCCGGTCGATGAACGGCGTGGACCCGAACACCATGGAAACGATCATGCTTCCGGTGGAGTACGACAAGGTGGACCGGAACCGTGTGGTGGCGGCCCAGCCGCAGGCCGGTGACCTCTGGAAGGCGATCCGCAAGGACGACACGATCCCGGAGTCGGCGAAGAAGTCCCCCGCCACCGGCGGCTGACGGACCGTACGGCGGCCGGTGCGTGACACCCTTCCGGCATGCTGACCGAACGGACCCTGGTGATCGTCGACGCGGCCAATGTGTTCGGGTCGGTGCCGGACGGCTGGTGGCGGGACCGGCGGGGCGCGGCCGAGCGGCTGCGGGACTCCCTGGTCCCGTTCGCCGCGGCCGGTCTGCCCGGGCATCCCGGCCCCGTCGAGCTGGTACTGGTCGTCGAGGGCGCGGCCCGCGGTGTCGCTTCGGTGCCGGGGGTACGGGTGGAGACGGCGCCCGGCAGTGGGGACGACCTGATCGTCGCGCTGGTCGCGGCCGAAGCGGCCCGGTCGGCCGGCCACGGCTGTGTCGTGGTCACGGCAGACCGGGAGCTGCGGCAGCGGGTGGAGGCGTACGGGGCTCAGTGCGCGGGCCCCCGTGCCGTATGGCCGCTGCCGCCGTCCCGTACGGACTGACTCACGGACGGCCGGTCTCGAGGTTGATCCGGCTGTGGCTGCGCCCGTACGCGAAGTAGATGATCACGCCGATGACCATCCAGATGGCGAACCGGAGCCACGTCTCGGCCGGCAGGTTGAGCATCAGCCACACCGACGCGGCCACCGAGAGGATCGGGAGCGCCGGCACCCACGGGGTGCGGAACGCGCGGTGCAGATCGGGGCGGGTGCGGCGCAGCACCACGACGCCCAGCGCGACGACGACGAACGCGAAGAGCGTGCCGATGTTCACCAGCGTCGCCAGCTCGTTGATGCTGGTGAAGCCCGCGACGATCGCGATGATCCCGCCGAGCAGGATGGTCGGGCGGTACGGGGTGCCGAACTTCGGGTGCGTCCTGGAGAAGAACCGCGGGAGCAGCCCGTCGCGGCTCATCGCGAAGAACACCCGGGTCTGCCCCAGTAGCAGGATCATGCACACCGTCGTCAGGCCTACCGCCGCGCCGAAGCTGATGAACCCGGCGTAGACGGGATGGCCGACGGCCTTGAAGGCGTCGGCCAGCGGGGCGCTCACCGACAGTTCGGTGTAGGGCTCCATGCCGGTGACCACCAGCGATACGGCGACGTAGAGCACCGTGCAGATGAAGAGCGAGGCGAGGATGCCGCGCGGCATGTCGCGCTGCGGGAGCTTGGTCTCCTCGGCGGCCGTCGCGACGACGTCGAAGCCGATGAACGCGAAGAAGACGATGGAGGCTGCGGTGAAGATGCCCATGACGCCGAAGTTGGTCGGTGCGTAGCCGAACATCAGCTGGATCAATGGCGCGCTCAGTCCGGAGCCGGCCGGCTGCGGCTGCGCCGGCGGGATGAAGGGCGAGTAGTTGGCGGCCTTGATGAAGAAGAGTCCCGCGATGATCACGATCAGGACGACGGCCAGCTTGATGGCGACCACGACCGTCGTGACCCGGGCGGAGAGCTTCATGCCGAGCACCAGGACGACGGTCAGGACGAGCACCAGGAGAAAGGCCAGGACGTCGAAGCCGAATCCTTTTGCCGCATCCGTCCCGGAGAGCACGTCGGGCATGTGCCAGCCGACGTTGTCCATCAGCGAACGGACGTAGCCGGACCATCCGACCGCCACCACCGCGGTGCCCAGGGCGAATTCCAGCACCAGGTCCCAGCCGATGATCCAGGCGACGAGTTCGCCGAGCGAGGCGTACGAGAAGGTGTATGCGGAGCCGGCGACGGGCACGGTGGAGGCGAACTCGGCGTAACAGAGCGCGGCGAGCGCGCAGACGATGGCCGCGGCCACGAAGGCGAGAGCGGTGGCGGGTCCCGCGGTCTCCTTCGCCACCTTGCCGGTGAGGACGAAGATGCCGGTGCCGATGATGACACCCACTCCGAAGACCGTGAGGTCCAGGGCGGAGAGTGACTTCTTGAGCGCGTGCTCCGGTTCCTCAGTATCGCGGATGGACTGCTCGACCGTCTTGGTCCGGAACAGTCCGCCCTTTCTGGGTGGTGTGTCCTGCTGGGCAGTCACCGGCGTACCTCCACGCGCTCGTCGTGTACGCCATGATTGGGACCTCATCGGTCACGGGAGGCTCCGCACCCGGCGATTTCACGCGAATGGGCCGGTCGAACCACCCGCACAGGGTGGCCGACCGGCCCATCTGCCGTATCGCTCGCCGGTCGCGAGGACCGGCTCGAACGGGTCAGTCGCGCGCGGGTTCGATCACGGAGCGGCTGTCGGCATCGCTGTCGAAGCGGCCGTCCAGCCTGGCGACGAGTCCGGTGACCTGACGGGCGATGTCCGGCGCGGTCAGCCCGATCTCGGCCATGACCTCCTTGCGGGAGGCGTGGTCGAGGAAGCGCGGCGGGATACCGAAGTCGCGCAGCGGTACGTCGACCCCGGCGTCGCGCAGCGCCTGGGCGACGGCGGAACCGACGCCGCCGGCCCGGCTGTTGTCCTCGACGGTGACGACGACGCGGTGCCGCTCGGCGAGCGGCGCCATGGCCTCGTCGACGGGCTTGACCCAGCGCGGGTCGACGACCGTCGTCGTGATGCCCTGGGCGTCCAGCAGGTCCGCGATCTCCAGGCACATCGGGGCGAGCGCACCGACGGAGACCAGGAGGACGTCCGGGCGGGGTGCGTCGGACGTGCGCAGCACATCCATGCCGCCGACCCGGCCGACGGCCTTGACCGCCGGGCCGACCGCGCCCTTGGAGAAGCGAACCACGGTCGGGGCGTCGTCGACCTCGACGGCCTCACGCAGCTGGGCGCGGACCTGGTCGGCGTCGCGCGGGGCGGCGATCCGCAGGGTCGGCACGCACTGCAGGATCGACATGTCCCACATGCCGTTGTGCGAGGCGCCGTCCGTGCCGGTGATACCGGCACGGTCCAGGACGAACGTCACGCCGCACTTGTGCAGGGCGACATCCATGAGGACCTGGTCGAAGGCGCGGTTGAGGAAGGTGGCGTACACCGCGAAGACGGGGTGCAGTCCGCCGGTGGCGAGGCCCGC
This sequence comes from Streptomyces sp. NPDC048411, assembly GCF_040704695.1. Taxonomy (NCBI): domain Bacteria; kingdom Bacillati; phylum Actinomycetota; class Actinomycetes; order Kitasatosporales; family Streptomycetaceae; genus Streptomyces; species Streptomyces sp. NPDC048411. The sequence goes on along the minus strand of NZ_JBEZKL010000162.1, from coordinate 1,555 downwards.
CGCGGAGACCGCACCGTGCTGCTCGGCGATGCCGACGTCGTAGATGCGGTCCGGGAAGGCCTTCTCGAACTTGCTGAGGCCGACCGGGTGGAGCATGGCCGCGGTGATCGCGACGATGTCCTTGCGCTCCCTGCCGAGCTTGACCATCTCCTCGCCGAAGACGGAGGTCCAGTCGAGGCCGGAGGTGGAGATGGGCAGGCCGGTGTCGGGGTGGATCTTGCCGACGGCGTGGAAGCGGTCGGCCTCGTCAAGGAGGGCAGGGGTGTAGCCGCGGCCCTTCTCGGTGAGGCAGTGCACGATGACCGGTCCGCCGAAGCGCTTGGCGCGCTGCAGCGCGGATTCCAGGGCCTCGATGTCGTGGCCGTCGATCGGGCCGACGTACTTCAGGCCGAGGTCCTCGAACATGCCCTGCGGGGCGATGAAGTCCTTCAGCCCCTTCTTGGCGCCGTGCAGCGTCTCGTAGAGCGGCTTCCCGACGACGGGGGTGCGCTCCAGGATGTCCTTGCCGCGGGCCAGGAAGCGCTCGTAGCCGTCGGTGGTACGGAGCGTGGCCAGGTGGTTGGCGAGGCCGCCGATGGTCGGGCCGTAGGAGCGCTCGTTGTCGTTGACGACGATGACGAGCGGACGGTCCTTGGCGGCGGCGATGTTGTTCAGCGCCTCCCAGGCCATGCCGCCGGTGAGTGCGCCGTCACCGATGACCGCGACGACATGGTCGTCCTTCTTCAGTACCTCGTTGGCCTTGGCGAGACCGTCGGCCCAGCCGAGGACGGTGGAGGCGTGCGAGTTCTCGATGATGTCGTGCTCGGACTCGGCGCGCGAGGGGTAACCGGAGAGGCCACCCTTGCTCTTGAGCTTCGAGAAGTCCTGGCGACCGGTGAGCAGCTTGTGCACGTAGCTCTGGTGCCCGGTGTCGAAAAGCACCTTGTCCTTCGGCGAATCGAAGACCCGGTGCAGGGCGATGGTCAGCTCGACCACACCCAGGTTGGGGCCGAGGTGGCCACCGGTCTTGGAAACGGCGTCGACGAGGAAGGTCCGGATCTCTTCGGCGAGCTGGTTCAGCTGCTCCGGGCCGAGCCGGTCCAGGTCGCGCGGTCCCCTGATGTGGGTCAGCAACGGCACCCGTGCCTCCTTGCGTATGAGCCGGTCGAGCTTCTTGCCGATCCCGCAGAGTCTAATGTTCCGCACGGGACGGCTTTCGGCAGGGGGCGCGTTCCTGTGTCACACCTTCGGCGGGAAATACCACATATCTCTTGATATTTCTTGTGTTCCGTGTTTTTCGGTGAACCCGTGCGAGATCACGTGACGTCAGGGAGTCGCGTCGCTGCTCGCGACCAGATGCCTGAGGCCGTCGGGGGTGGGGCGGGTGTGCCCGAGCCGGTCGAGGAGCTCGAAGAGGGGTACGGCGACCCGGCGGGAGGTGCCGAGCGTCCGACGGCCGGCGCTGAGGGTGAACGGCTGGGGCACAGCGCGAGCCGGGCCAGGTGGCCGGACGAGGTCAGCGCACGCAGCGCCGCCGCCGTCGCGCCGGGGTGACACCTTCACCCGCGGACACGGC
>NZ_JBEZKL010000161.1:0-15761 GCF_040704695.1 Streptomyces sp. NPDC048411 | reverse complement strand
CGGTGCGCAACGAGCAGGTGATCGGGAGGGCGTTCTCCCAGCAGGCCAGGCCCGCGTCCGTACCCATCACCGCGGGGGCCACCGTGAGCTGTTGGACGAACGAGAGTGTGGCGTAGCTGCTGAGCGCACGGCGCAGCGGAGCGAAGAGGACGTCGCCCGCACCGGCCACTCCCCCACCGATCACGGCGATGTCGATCTCGACCAGCGTGGCGGTGGCGGCGATTCCGGCGGCCAGCGCCTGCGCCGCGCGCTCGAAGGAGGCGACCGCCACCAGATGTCCGGCCCGCGCGGCGGCGGCCACGGCGGCGGCCGTGGCGTCGCCGTCCGGGCCGGGCTGCCAGCCGCCCTGCAGGGCGCGGCGGGCGATGTTCGGCCCGCTGGCGATCCGTTCCACACAGCCACGCGAACCGCACGGACACGGGTCGCCGTCCAGATCCACACTGATATGGCCGATGTGACCGGCGTTTCCGGTGGGACCCGGGTGCAGCTTGCCTCCGAGGACGAGACCGCCGCCGACCCCTGTCGACACGACCAGGCACAGCGCGTTGTCGTAACCGCGGGCCGCACCGAGCCAGTGCTCGGCCGCGGTCATCGCGACCCCGTCACCGACCAGCTCCACGGGGAGCCCGCCGGCGGCCCTCCGTACCCGGTCCACCAGCGGGAAGTCGCGCCAGCCGGGAACGTTGACGGGGCTGACCGTCCCCGCCGATGCATCCACCGGACCTGCGCTGCCGATGCCCACGGCGGTCGCCCGGCCCCACAGCGGCGAGGCGGTCAGCTCGGCCAGCACGTCCGTCACCGCGCCCATCACCGTCTCGCCGCTCTCCCGGGCGGGCGTCGGCCGCTGCGCCCGCACGAGGAGCGTGCCGCTGCCGTCCACCAGAGCGCCGGCGATCTTGGTGCCGCCGATGTCGAGCGCGGCGACGAGGTCGGTGTGCATCGGTGTGGGCTCCGGATGAGTGAGGAGGCGGGGACCTGCGGCTTCAGTGAATAGTCTGCATAGTCTCTATTCAGTTGACAACGTTGTCCAGGGCCTATGCTCGACGACACAGCCTCCGGCACCTCCGCAGCACCCGTCTGCGCCCGGCCGGACAGCCCGCACCCGACGACAGGACAGCGCATCGTGGCAGAGACCGCCCGTCACTCCGAGCCCCGCTACGGCAACCGGCCGACCATGAAGGATGTCGCCGCCCGGGCCGGAGTGGGCCTCAAGACGGTCTCCCGCGTGGTCAACAGCGAACCGGGGGTCACGCCGGACACCGAGCGCCGGGTCCAGGAGGCGATCGATGCGCTCGGCTTCCGCCGCAACGACAGCGCGCGCGTGCTCCGCAAGGGCCGAACCGCCTCCATCGGCCTGGTCCTCGAGGATCTCGCCGACCCGTTCTACGGGCCGCTGAGCCGCGCCGTCGAGGAAGTCGCCCGCGCCCACGGCGCCCTGCTCATCAACGGGTCGAGCGCCGAGGACCCGGAGCGCGAGCAGGAGCTCGTGCTCGCGCTCTGCGCCCGCCGGGTGGACGGGCTGATCGTGATTCCGGCCGGTGACGACCACCGCTACCTGGAGCCGGAGATAAAGGCGGGAATCGCCACCGTCTTCGTGGACCGCCCGGCGGGCCGGATCGACGCCGACATCGTCCTTTCCGACAGTTTCGGCGGCGCCCGGCAGGGTGTCGCCCATCTGATCGCGCACGGACACCGCAGGATCGGCTTCATCGGTGACCAGCCGCGTATCCACACGGCCACCGAGCGTCTGCGCGGTTATCACGCCGCGATGTCGGACGCCGGGATCACCGTCGAGGACTCCTGGGTCTCCCTCGGCTCCACCGACCCCGCGCGGGTCAGGGGGGCAGCCGAGGCGATGCTCTCGGGCCCCGAACCGGTCACCGCGCTCTTCGCGGGCAACAACCGGGTGACGGTCACCGCGGTGCGCGTGCTGGCGGAGCGGGAGCGTCCGGTCGCCCTGGTCGGCTTCGACGACATCGAACTGGCCGACCTGCTGGGCATCACGGTCATCTCCCAGGACGCCGCGGCCGTGGGACGGACGGCGGCCGAGCACCTCTTCCGCCGACTGGACGGCGCCGACGACGCCCCGGCGCGGGTGGAGCTGCCGACGTCCCTCGTCGCCCGCGGCTCGGGCGAACTGCCGCCCGTCTGAGCCGGGGCGTCGACGGACCGGCTCGATCAGCTTCCGGCGGGCGTCAGCAGCGCGTCCGCTACGGACGTGCGTGCGTAGAGGACCGAGCGGCCGGCGCGGTGGGCGGTCACCAGGCCCGCGTCGCGCAGGGCCGTCAGGTGCTGGGAGACGCCGGCCGCGGACAGTCCGGAACGCCGGGCGAGCGCGGTGGTCGACGCGGGGGTGTCGAGCTCGGTCAGAAGCAGGGTGCGGGAGCGGCCCAGGACAGCGGCGACGGCATCGGCGGCTGCGGTGCTGCGCGGCTCCCAGAGGGTGCCGATACCCCGTGCCGGATAGGCGAGTTGCGGCGGGTCCGGAGCCACCGAGCGGGTGAGCACCCGCGGCCAGGCGAACACGGAGGGCACCAGCAGCATCCCCGCGCCCGAGTCGGCGCGGGTCAGGGCGCAGTGGCGGCGTACCAGGCGCAGGCTGCTCTCGTCCCACCGCACCGAGTCATGCAGTTCGTTGAGGACCTGCGCGGCTCCGAGCTCGGCAACCTGCCGCGCCCGGCGGAACACATCGGCTTCGAGCAGCTGACGGATCCGGGCCCAGTACGGCGCGAGCGCCAGCTCCCAGTAGATCTCGATCTCGGCAGTAACCTTCTCCAGCGCCGGTTCCGGTGCCTCGCGCAGCAGTCCGAGCCGCACGGACCGCCTGAGGTCCCGCTCGACGCCGAGCTTGTCGAGATCGGTCCGTACCCGATCGGGCGGGGTCTGCCGGATCGCCTCCAGTTCGGCCGCGAATTCCGGGAACGGGGCGGGCGGTGTCGGGTTGAGGAAGTCCGCGAGATATCCGCCGGCGGGAATGAGCTCGGCGAGCCACCCGCGGTCGAGCCCCGCTTCCGCCAGCCGGGGCCGTACCTGCGCGGCCCAGCGCCGATGCAGCGGCGGTTCGCTCTCGGCGCACAGCAGCCGGAAGCTGGTGACGACCTCCCACATCGGGGAGATGGCGAAGCGGGTCTGCGCCAAGTCCGCGGTGGAGAAACTCAGTTCCGACTCCATGTGCCCCCGCCGTCCCGGTCCCTCCGGGCCGATCGCCCGTTGGATTCGCTCCCACCTTAATCAATGGTCCGGCGCCACGGTCGGGCTGCACGCTCCTCGCATGCTCTCTCCCTTTCGCGGCCTTCCGCCCACGGTCTGGACTCTCTTCGCCGGCACGATCATCAACCGGCTCGGCTACCTGGTCACTCCGTTCCTGGTGTTCTTCCTCGCCGCACGCGGCGTGACCGGCACCCAGACCTCGTACGTCCTCGGCGCCCTGGGCGCGGGCAACCTGCTCGGCCCCGCCATCGGAGGTCTGCTCGCCGACCGGATCGGCCGCCGCCCGACGATGCTCATCGGTCTCCTCGGCGCCTCCGCGGCGCAGGGTGCGCTCTTCCTCGCACCGGGCGTGCTGACGATGACCGGCTCCGCGCTGCTGCTCAGTGCGACAGGCGCGATGATCAGCCCTGCGGTGTACGCGCTGATGGCCGACTCTGTGGACGCGGAGCGCCGACGCCGGGCGTACGCCCTGTTCGGCTGGGGCATCAACATCGGTACGGCGGCGGCAGGCGTCCTCGGTGGTTTCCTCGCCGCGCACGGCTACTGGCTGCTCTTCGTGGTCGACGCCGGGACCATGCTGCTGTACGCCGTCGTCGTCGCCACCCGGGTGACCGAGACGCGGACGCCGAAGGAGGGGGCCGAGGCGCGCGACGGCGTCGGATACGGCGTCGTCCTCCGCGACCGGCTGCTGCTCGCGCTGCTCCCGCTGTTCGGGGTGCAGCTCTTCGTCTATTCACTGACCGAGGTCGCCCTGCCGCTGGCCGTCCACGACAGTGGGCTTTCCCCCGCGGTCTACGGGGCCATGGCGGCGGTCAACGCGGTGCTGGTGGTGGTCCTGCAGCCGTTCGCCACAGCTCGCCTCGCCCGGCTGCCGCAGATTCCGGTGCACGCCGCCGGCAGCGTTCTCATCGCCGGGGGTGTGGCGCTCACAGGTGTCGCGGACAGCGTCGCGGGTTACGCGCTGTCGGTGGTGGTCTGGTCCGTGGGCGAGGCGTGCGTGTCCGGGATCGCCTCCGCGATCGTCGCCAACCTCGCCCCGGCCCACGCACGGGGCCGCTACCAGGGAGCGTTCCAGTGGACCTGGGGGGTCTCCCGGTTCGCAGCCCTGACCCTGGGCGTCACTGTCTACACGGCTCTCGGTCCGGCGGTCCTGTGGTGGTCGGCACTGCTGGGCGGTGTCCTCTGCTCGGTCGCGCCGCTCGCCCTCGCGAGCCGCATCACAGGTCGCATGAACCACGCGCTGGCGGCCTGAGGGACCGGAGAGCCGGGTCTCAGCCCCTGCTGAGCCGTCCGAGCGTACGAGGCCGCGGACATCTACGCGTCCCCCGATGCCTTCGCCCCTGCCGCGGCCCGCGACGCCGTTGCCGCGCTGGACGCCCGGGTCCTGGTCCTCGCGGGCGAACTGGACAGCGGTCCGCTTCCTCGCGTCGCGGCCACTGTCGCAGGGTTGTTCCCCAACGCCGAACTGACCGTCCAGCCGGACGCAGGCCACTTCCCGTGGCTCGACGATCCCGTCCGCTTCAGCGGGACCGTCGAGACCTTCCTGCGGGGCTGACGGTACGGGCCGGGGCCCGCGACCTACGGCGCCGTCACTGTGAGTCCTGCGCGCCGGGGCGAAGCGAACGCGTCGAGGTCCGCCCGCGTCAGCCCCGTCAGGCGGGCGACCTCGGCGGTGTCGAGTGCGCCGCAGTCGATGCCGCGCAGCAGGTATCCGCTGAGGGCCTTGGCGGTGGCGGGCTCGTCCATGACGTCGCCGCCGGCCTTGGCGACATACCCGGCGAGCCGGGCGGCGGCCTGTTCCAGGCCCTCGCGGTAGAAGGCGTAGACGGCCGCGTAACGGGTCGGCAGGTGGCCGGGGTGCATGTCCCAGCCCTGGTAGTAGGCGCGGGCCAGCGCACGACGGGTGAGTCCGTAGTGGAGCCGCCACGCCTCGTGGACCTGGTGGGTGGGGCCGACCGGGAGGACGTTGGTCGAGCCGTCGCAGACACGTACGCCGGTACCCGCGGCTGCCACTTGCATGACCGCCTTGGCGTGGTCGGCGGCCGGATGGTCACTGGCCTGGTAAGCGGCGCTGACGCCGACGCAGGCGCTGTAGTCGAAGGTGCCGTAGTGCAGGCCGGTCGCGCGGCCCCCGGCAGCATCGATCATGCGGGCCACGGCGGCGGTGCCGTCGGCGGCGAGGATGGACTGGCTGGTCTCGATCTGGATCTCGAAGCCGAGTCGGCCCGACGGCAGGCCGTGCGCCTGCTCGAAGGCGTCGAGGAGCCGGACGAAGGCGGTGACCTGTTCGGGGTACGTCACCTTGGGAAGGGTGAGCACCAGGCCCTCGGGGAGCCCGCCCGCCCGCATCAGACCGGTGAGGAAAATGTCCGTGGTTCGGATGCCCCGGCCGCGTACGGCGGCCTCCATGCACTTCATCCGGATACCCATGTACGGGGCGGCCGTGCCGTTCCGGTACGCCTCCGAGACCAGCCGCGCGGCGCGGGCGGCAGCCTCGTCCTCCTCGGCGTCGGGGCGGGGGCCGTAGCCGTCCTCGAAGTCGATGCGCAGGTCTTCGACGGGCTCGCGCTCCAGCTTGGCGCGGACCCGGTCGTGGACGGGTGCGGCAAGCTCCTCCGGGATGCCGAGGACGGCGGCGAACGAGGCCGCGTCGGGGGCATGCTCGTCGAGGGCGCGGAGCGCCTGGTCGCCCCAGGAGCGGATGGTGTCTGCGGTAAAGGTGTCGCCGGGAACGTAGACCGTGTGGACGGGCTGGCGGGTGCCGGGGTCTCCCGGGTAGCGGCGGGCGAGCTCGGCGTCCACCGCGGTGAGGGAGGCACTGATCTCCTCGCTGACGGCACCGGCGAGGCTCGTTGCCACCTTCTCCTGCTGACCCATGTCCACACCCTCCACAGCGTCGCTATTTCCGCTTCCCGGAATCAACAATCCGTATAGTGAAGCTATAAGGCCACCGGACCTGCGTCAATGGTGATCAGAAACGGTCCGGGGCCGCGCGGTGAGAACACCACGCGGCCCCGGACCATCGAGAAGGGGTACAGCCCCCGGCAGATCAGCCCTTGCGGGAGGTGACCTCTTCGGTGAGCTGGGGGACGACCTGGAAGAGGTCGCCGACGATGCCGTAGTCGACGAGGTCGAAGATCGGGGCCTCGGCGTCCTTGTTGATCGCGACGATGGTCTTGGAGGTCTGCATGCCGGCCCGGTGCTGGATCGCGCCGGAGATCCCGGAGGCGATGTAGAGCTGCGGGGAGACGGACTTGCCGGTCTGGCCGACCTGGTTGGAGTGCGGGTACCAGCCGGCGTCGACCGCGGCACGCGAGGCACCCACGGCCGCGCCGAGGGAGTCGGCGAGCGCCTCGATGATGTGGAAGTTCTCCGCACCGTTGACACCACGGCCGCCGGAGACCACGATCGCGGCCTCGGTCAGCTCCGGGCGCCCGGTCGACTCGCGCGGGGTACGGGACAGGACCTTCGTGCCGGTGGCCAGCTTGGAGAACGTGACCGGCAGGGTCTCGACCGCACCGGCGGCCGGGGCCGGCTCGACCGGGGCCGAGTTCGGCTTGACCGTGATGACCGGCGTCCCCTTCGAGACACGGGACTTGGTCGTGAACGACGCGGCGAACGCGGACTGGGTGGCGACCGGACCCAGCTCACCGGCCTCCAGATCGACGGCGTCCGTGATGATCCCGGACCCGATCCGGACCGCGAGCCGGGCCGCGATCTCCTTGCCCTCCGCGGACGACGGGACCAGCACCGCCGCCGGGGACACCGCCTCGAACGCGGCCTGCAGCGCGTCGACCTTCGGCACGACCAGGTACTCGGCGAACTCCGGCGCCTCGGCGGTCAGGACCCTGACCGCACCGTGCTCGGCGAGCACCGCCGCGGTGCCGGCCGCACCACTGCCCAGCGCGACCGCGACCGGGTCACCGATCCGGCCAGCCAGCGTCAACAGCTCCAGGGTGGGCTTGCGGACGGCACCGTCCACGTGGTCGACATAGACGAGAACTTCAGCCATGGGACTTCAATCTCCTGCGCAAACGAGGGTGAGAGGGATGTACGACGCGGCCGAACAGGCCGACAGGCCTGAGGTGAAACGTCCGGCCCGACAGGCAGCGCTTCTAGATGAACTTCTGCTCCGCGAGGAAGGCGGCGAGCTGCTTGCCGCCCTCGCCCTCGTCCTTGACGATCGTGCCCGCCGTGCGGGCCGGACGCGGCGCCGCGGAATCCACCACGGTCCACGCACCCGCCAGACCCACCTCGTCCGCCTCGATCTCCAGATCCTCCAGATCCAGGGACTGAACCGGCTTCTTCTTCGCCGCCATGATCCCCTTGAACGACGGATACCGCGCCTCACCGGACTGGTCCGTCACCGACACCACCGCCGGCAACGACGCCTGCAGCTGCTCACTGGCACTGTCACCGTCCCGACGCCCGGTCACCGTGCCACCCTCGACCTTCACCTCGGACAGCAGCGTGACCTGCGGAACACCCAACCGCTCCGCCAGCACCGCCGGCAGCACACCCATCGCACCGTCCGTCGACGCCATACCGCAGATCACCAGGTCGTAACCCGTCTTCTCGACCGCCTTCGCCAGCACCAGCGACGTACCGATCACATCCGTACCGTGCAGATCGTCGTCCTCGACATGAACGGCCTTGTCCGCACCCATCGACAGCGCCTTGCGCAACGCGTCCTTGGCATCCTCCGGACCCACCGTCACCACAGTGATCTCCGCGTCATCCGCCTCATCGGCGATCTGCAGCGCCTGCTCCACCGCGTACTCGTCCAGCTCCGACAACAGACCGTCGACATCCTCACGGTCCAGCGTCAGGTCATCGGCGAAGTGCCGGTCACCCGTGGCGTCGGGCACATACTTCACACAGACAACGATCCTCAAGCTCACGCCGGCTCTCCTACTGCATCGTCATTTCTGGGCTGCCTTGATGCACGCAGCATAGGCGCCTGATGGGGCGGATTCCGGTCGGGGCGACCGACGCTCCGAGCGAAATATTACTCGCCAGTACACCCAGTACGTTACCCATGAGCAAGCGCTTTGCACTGTGACCTAGCCGACGCCCGGCGCCCATGCGCCACCTGGGAACTCTCAGTCCCGCAACGCCGTGAAACGACCCTGATGGTAGAGAAGCGGGCGGCCACCCCCGGCCGGATCGCCGACGACGGCCTCCGCGATCACGATCCGGTGGTCCCCTGCCGGGATGCGCGCCACCACGCGGCAGACCAGCCACGCAACCACTCCGTGGAGCACCGGGACACCTTCCGGCCCACTGCGCCAATAGGTGGACGGACCGAACCGGTCGGCGCCGCTGCGCGCAAATGTGGCGGCCAGCTCCTGCTGGTGCTCGCCCAGTATGTGCACGCCGATGTGCTCGGCCTCCGCCACGACCGGCCAGCTGGAGGACGAGGTCCCCACACCGAAGGAGATGAGCGGCGGCTCGGCGGCGACGGAGTTGAGGGAGGTCGCAGTGAAGCCGACTGGCCGGTCACCGGCGGCAGTGATCACCGCGACACCGGCGGCGTGCTGCCGGAAAACGGAGCGCAGGAGATCGGGGGAAGCCGTGCGAGCACTGGAGAGCTCGGGCGAAGCCGTCATGGAGATGTCCTTCTGCGAGGGAGGCATAGGGGGCGTGGGGGCTCAGGCGCCCGGACAGCGCGCACTCGCGGTGCGGGCGAGGTCCACGTGGACCCGGCCGTAGAGAAGGAGTTCCGGCGGCATAGCGTCAGACTGACGATGCGTGGTGGGTACAGTCAAGAGGGTTCCGCAATGTGGGAGATTCATCACGGTCTGTCACATCGCGTGCCCCAGCGCGGCGACAACATCGACGGTGCGGGGCTGCCCGGCCGCTCGGCGGACGATCCGGCCGGTCGCATCGAGAACCAGCACCGTCGGCGTGCGACTGATGTCGAGCTCACGCACCAGAGTGAGATGCGCCTCGGCGTCGATTTCGACATGTGCGACGCCGTCGACCATTGCGGCCACCTCGCCGAGGGTGCGGCGGGTGGCCCGGCAGGGCTGACAAAAGGCGCTGGAAAACTGCACGAGAGTCGCCCGCTCCCCCAATTCCGCGCCGAGTTGGGCCGCATCCAGCCTGTTCGCGCGTGTCTGCCCGTCCACCGTCCGCCTCCCGTCAGAGCCCTTCGCAAAGGGTCAGCACCGTCGGTCACGGAGTCATTCCCGCCGGCCCCACGTGACGAGAATCTCGCGCCCCGCGCCCGCCGAGACTGGCCACCGCGACGGACATGGGGCACGATCGGCGCAATGCCGAAAACCTACGGCTGCGTAACTTCCGCCGGGAGAACCCTCCTCAGGCGCTGAAGAAGGGTCTTCTCCAGATGGCAGAACTCGTCTATCGGCCGGTCATCGGCGCCGCTCGCACCATGTTCAAGGCGCTGGACCTGAAGATCGACACTCAGGGTTCGGAGCACATCCCGAAGACCGGCGGTGCGGTACTGGTCAGCAACCACATCAGCTATCTCGACTTCATCTTCACCGGGCTCGCGGCGCTGCCGCAGAAGCGGCTGGTCCGCTTCATGGCGAAGGAATCGGTCTTCCGGCACAAGGTCTCCGGTCCGCTGATGCGCGGTATGAAGCACATCCCGGTCGACCGGAAGCAGGGCGAGAACGCGTATGCCCACGCGCTGGCCTCACTGCGCTCCGGCGAGATCATCGGCGTCTTCCCCGAGGCCACCATTTCGCAGTCGTTCACGCTGAAGAGCTTCAAGTCGGGCGCGGCCCGGCTGGCCCAGGAGGCCGGCGTACCGCTGATCCCGATTGCCCTGTGGGGCACGCAGCGGATCTGGACCAAGGGGCGGCCGCGCAACCTCAGGCGCAGCCACATCCCGGTGACGATCCGGGTGGGTGCGCCGGTGGAGGCCCCCACCGACCAGTACGCGGGTGCGATCACCCGGCGCCTGCGGGAAGGGGTGCAGGAGCTCCTCGAAGCGGCGCAGCGCGCCTACCCGGTGCGGCCGAGGGACGCGAGCGACACCTGGTGGGTGCCCGCGCATCTCGGCGGTACGGCTCCGACGCCCGCCGAGGTGCGCGAGGCCAGCTGACCGGGCCCGTTCACCACCACGGCTGAAACGTCACTCCGGGGCGCGAACAGTGATCCGCGCTCCGGGGCTCACCCGCTACAGCGTCTCGGCGAGTTCGGCGCCTGCGGCTTCGAGCTCGCGGATCGTCATCGGGGTGAGGCTCTCCGGGAGGAACACGGCGTTGACCGACCAACTCCTCGGTGAGCCGGGGGCGTACGCCCTACCGCCAGTTCCAGCAGCGACAGGTGACGCCCTCGTCGCCTCGGGACGGGTCAGAGCGCGGTCGGAAGCGTCTGCCACAGGTGCGTGCGGTCCTCGGCGGTCTGCAGGGCGCGCAGAACCGCCGGATGCGGTGCCGCATAGAGTACTGGATAGTCCACTCCATTGGACTCCGGCCCGATAGGCCAGGCCAGCCGCTCCTCGTCGAGCGAGAACTGGGCGTCGACCCCCTGCTTGTTGTCGCGCGGGTCCTGGCGGTCCCAGCGATCCCGGCCCGGCAGGCGCACGGCGATCAGCCCGTGCAGGACGTCCGGATCCCCGTTCTCGTCGTCGAAGCCCTGATAGCAGAGGGCCGTCGGGATCCCTGCCGCGCGCAGCAGGGCCGTCAGCGCGTGGGACTTGGAATGACAGATGCCGTTACGGGTGGCGAGGACGTCCGAGGCGCGCCAGTTGACCCTGGGATCACCCGAGTCGGCGGAGTGCGGAATGGTGTCGCGGACGAACTCATAGGCCGCGAGCGCGTATGAGTATGCGTCGGCGCCATCGACGCGAAGGCGTTCGACGGTCTGCCGCACGAGCGGATGCTCATGGTCGATGGCCGCATCGGCGGCGAGATAGGCGGCCATATCCGGGAATTGCCGCGTCAGCTCCATGCATACGGAGCGCGCGGAAGCGACCGACCGGAAAGCAATGACTTTCCGGTCAGTCGCATATTCATACGCAGTGGTGTTACTTGGCGATCTCTTCCTTCAGCGCGAGGACGAACGCGTCCACGTCGTCCTCCGTGGTGTCGAAGGAGCACATCCAGCGCACATCGCCCGCGGCCTCGTCCCAGAAGTAGAAACGGAAGCGCTTCTGGAGCCGCTCGCTCACGTCGTGCGGCAGACGCGCGAAGACTGCGTTGGCCTGGACCGGGTAGAGGATCTCCACGCCGTCCACCGCCCGGACACCCTCCGCGAGCCTCTGGGCCATGGCGTTGGCGTGCCGGGCGTTGCGCAGCCACAGGTCACCGGCGAGCAGCGCCTCCAACTGCACCGACACGAAGCGCATCTTCGATGCGAGCTGCATCGACAGCTTCCGCAGATGCTTCATGGCCCGTACGGCATCGGGATTCAGGACGACGACGGCCTCACCGAAGAGCGCACCGTTCTTGGTGCCGCCGAACGAGAGGACGTCGACGCCGACCTCGCTGGTGAACGTACGCACAGGGACGCCCAGCGACGCCGCGGCGTTGGCGATCCGCGCCCCGTCGAGATGAACCTTCATGCCGCGCTCGTGGGAGTGCTCACAGATGGCGCGGATCTCATCCGGCGTGTAGACGGTGCCGAGCTCGGTGTTCTGAGTGATCGACACGACCTGGGGCATGGCGCGGTGCTCGTCGTCCCAGCCGTACGCCTGCCGGTCGATGAGCTCGGGGGTGAGCTTGCCGTCCGGGGTCGGCACGGTGAGCAGCTTGAGGCCGCCCACGCGCTCCGGCGCGCCGCCCTCGTCCACGTTGATGTGCGCGGACTCGGCGCAGATGACCGCGCCCCAGCGATCGGTCATCGCCTGCAGCGAGACGACATTCGCCCCGGTGCCGTTGAAGACCGGGAACGCCTCGGCGGTGGGGCCGAAGTGCCCCTTGACGATCTGCTGGAGGTTCGCGGTGTAGTCGTCCTCGCCGTAGGCGATCTGGTGACCGCCGTTGGCGAGGCCGATGGCCGCGAGGATCTCCGGGTGGGCGCCCGCGTAGTTGTCACTGGCGAATCCGCGGATCTGCGGATCGTGGTGACGTCGCGCGTCGGTCCTTATGGTTGCGGAGTCAGCCACAGACGCTTTCCGTTCACTTCGGAGGCGGGCTTGGACCAGACGCCGGCGATGGCCTCGGCCAGCTCCTTGACGTCGGTGAAGCCCGCGAACTTCGCATTCGGGCGCTCGGCGCGCATCGCGTCGTGCACCAGTGCCTTGACGATCAGGATCGCAGCCGCTGTCTTCGGCCCTTCCTCGCCCCCCGCCTTGCGGAAAGCGTCGGCAAGCGCGAGAGTCCAGGCCTCGGCGGCCGCCTTCGACGCGGCGTAGGCGGCATTGCCCTCGGTGGGCTTGCTCGCCCCGGCCGCGCTGATCAGCAGATAGCGGCCGCGGTCGCTGCGCTGGAGCCCTCCCTGGAAGGCCAGCGAGGTGTGCTGAACCGTGCGGATCAGCAGCTTCTCCAGGAGATCCCAGTCGGCGAGGTCGGTCTCGGCGAAGGTGGCGCTGCCGCGCCAGCCGCCCACCAGGTGGACGAGGCCGTCGATCCGGCCGAACTCCTTCTCGGTCTTGTCCGCCCATTCCCGGGCGGCGGCGAGGTCGAGCAGATCGACGGTGTCGCCGGTGACGGTGGCGCCGCCGTGGGCGTACCGTGCGGCGTCGACGGCCTCCGCCAGGCGGGTGGCGTCCGCGTCCGAGGCGACGACGATCGCACCGGCCTCGGCGAGCCTGAGCAGCGTCGCCCGGCCGGCCGGCCCGGCGGCTCCGGCAACGGCGATCACCGCGCCTTCCAACGCGCCGTTCCCATTGCCCGTGCCGTTTGCGTTCATGGCCATTGCCTCCTTGGAACGAGCGCTCACGCGGCTGCCTGCTCGGCGTCCGCTGCGGTGATCCCCTTGGTGGAGGCAATCACATTCTTCAGCTTCTTGGCGAGCGCCTCATAGAACATGCTCAGCGGAAACTCGTCCGGAAGCACGTCGTCCACGAGCTTGCGAGGCGGCTGCGAGAGGTCCAGGGCGTCCGGACCCTTGGCCCAGAGGGAACCGGGGTGCGGAGCCAGGTAGGTCGAGACCAGGTCGTACGCGGCGAACCAGTGGACCAGCTTGGGGCGGTCGATGCCGTCGCGGTAGAGCTTCTCGATCTCGCCGCAGAGCTGATTGGTGACCTGCGGGGCCCGGTCCCAGTCGATCTTCAGGGTGTTGTCGGTCCAGCGGATCACATCGTGCTTGTGGAGGTACGCGAAGAGCAGCTGGCCGCCGAGACCGTCGTAGTTGCGGACCCGGTCGCCGGTGACCGGGAAGCGGAACATCCGGTCGAACAGCACGGCGTACTGCACGTCACGGCCCTGCGCGAAGCCGTCGGCCTCCAGCTTCACGGCCTCCTTGAAGGCGGTGAGGTCGCAGCGCAGCTCCTCCAGTCCGTACATCCAGAACGGCTGGCGCTGCTTGATCATGAACGGGTCGAACGGCAGGTCGCCGTGGCTGTGGGTGCGGTCGTGGACCATGTCCCAGAGCACAAATGCCTGCTCGCAGCGCTGCTGGTCGCCGACCATCCCGCGGATGTCCTCGGGCAGCTCCACGCCAAGGAGCTCGACGGAGGCCTCGGTGACGCGGCGGAAGCGGGCGGCCTCACGGTCGCAGAAGATGCCGCCCCAGCTGAAGCGCTCGGGGGCCTCGCGCACGGCGATCGTCTCCGGGAAGAGCACCGCGGAATTGGTGTCGTAACCGGAGGTGAAGCCCTCGAAGGTGATGCCGCAGAAGAGCGGGTTGTCGTAGCGGGTGGCTTCGAGCTCGGCGAGCCATTCGGGCCAGACCATCCGCAGGACGACCGCTTCGAGATTGCGGTCCGGGTTGCCGTTCTGCGTGTACATCGCGAAGACGACCAGGTGCTGCAGACCGTCGGTGCGGTTCTTGGCGGGCTGGAAGGCGAGCAGCGAGTCCAGGAAGTCCGGCACACCGAAGCCGTCCGCCGCCCAACGGCGCAGGTCCATGACGAGGGCGCGGTGGTACGCGGCATCGTGCGGAAGCAGCGGGGAAAGCTCTTCGATCGCGGCGATCACGCGTTCCAGCGTCGCCAGGACGGTGTCGGGCGAGGGGGCACCGTCGGCGTCGAAGTCGATCGAACCGTCCTTCGACTGCCAGGGCCGGATCTCCTCCACGGCATCCCTGAGCGCAGGCCAGGCAGGCTGCTCGACCACCCGCTGGGCAGTAGCTATCGCGCCGACCTCGGCGTCGTGCACAAGAATTTCCGTCATCACACTTCCTCCACGGGAGAACCTCGCGTCAAGCAACCGTATCCATGTGTGGTTCTTCGAGACAAGTGAGCATCAGGAAATTATCCTGCCGACCCCCCACGGTCACCGCGATTCTTCCTGTCACATTCCGTTTGCGCGACCTCTTCCGTCGATTCGGGGGGATGCCGGACCGCCGACGAGTCGCACACCCGGGCGTTCAGGCCGTGCGCGGCGCGCCCACGAACGAGTGACACAGCTCGCCGGGCAACGGCGCTACCGGTAGGACGGGTGTCATCCGCTCCCTCTCCCCCGTCCGGAGACCGCCGCGTGAGTATCCGTGCCGTCCTTGTCACAGCCGTCGTCACCGGATTCCTGCTCGGTGTCGCCGTCGTCCGGGGACAAGGCGCCACTCACCCGCGCGTGACCGGCTCTCTCCCGGGTCCGGGCCACTAGGCTGCCGAGTTGCCGTAAGCCGAGTGCCGAAGTGCCGCGTGGGCAGAAGCAGCACGCGGGGAGACGCCGTCGACGGAAGCGAGATTGCCTTGACTTTTCTCACCATCGGTCATCGCGGGGTGATGGGTGTCGAGCCGGAGAACACCCTGCGGTCGTTCGTCCACGCCGAGCAGGCCGGCATGGACGCCATCGAACTGGACCTTCATCTGAGCAAGGACGGCGCACTCGCCGTCATGCACGACGCCGAGGTGGACCGGACGACCGACGGCACCGGTCCGATCGCCGAGAAGACCCTGGCCGAGCTGCGGGAACTCGATGCCGGGCAGGGCGAACGGGTGCCCGTCTTCGAGGAGGTGCTTGATGCCGTGCGCTCCCCCTTGCAGGCGGAGATCAAGGATGCGGCCGCAGCCCGGGCGCTGGCCGAGGTGATGCGGCGGCGCGATCTCGTCGACCGGGTCGAGGTGTCGTCGTTCCATGACAAGGCGGTCGCCGAGATCGCTCAACTGGTGCCGGGGGTACGGACCGTGCTCATCGCCAGCCGGTGGAAGAGCGATGTGGTGGACCGGGCGAAGGCGGTGGGCGCGGCGACGCTCGCGCTGAACATCCGCCGCCTCACCCTGGAGGTCGTCGAGAAGGCGCACGCCGAGGGAGTGAAGGTCATCGGCTGGGTGGTGAACACCCAGGATCATCTACGTCTGGTGCGCGCCCTGGGGCTGGACGGCGCGACCACCGACTTCCCGGAGATCCGCCGCGCCGGCCGCTTCACCGCGTAGACGGGGCGGGGGCCAGGGCGTGTTTCGAAAGTAACGTCGACCGGATGCTGCGGGCCGCCGGAGTCACTCTGCACAGCGCCCGCCAGACCGTCGGCGC
>NZ_JBEZKL010000160.1:0-15763 GCF_040704695.1 Streptomyces sp. NPDC048411 | reverse complement strand
CTTCCGCGGCGCGGGCGCCGCGCAGCGGTTCCTGTCCGCGTTCACCGGCATCTCACCCCACTTCCGACCCCACCGCCACCTGATGACCGGCACCCGACACCGCACCGAAACGACCGTCCGCTTCACCATCGGGGAACAGAACACCGGCGTCACCGGCCGGCCTGCCGCAGCCTGAGCCCAGGGCCGGCACCCGGCCCCACCACACCTCAACACACCGTCAGACACCCACACACCCAACAACGTGACAACGCCCCGCCATGAACAACGGCCGCCAAGCCGGCACCGAACGACGCCGCACCCGCGTGGCAAACGCCATCACGGTCGCCCGGCGCGAAGGGGCGCCGCTG
Source organism: Streptomyces sp. NPDC048411 (assembly GCF_040704695.1). NCBI lineage: Bacteria > Bacillati > Actinomycetota > Actinomycetes > Kitasatosporales > Streptomycetaceae > Streptomyces > Streptomyces sp. NPDC048411. The sequence continues at coordinate 15,416 of NZ_JBEZKL010000160.1, read as the reverse complement.
ACTGCGTCGGCCATCGCGCGGGCCGCCCAAGTCGATCGCACCTTCCTCTACCGCCACCGCGACCTCCTAGAAGTCCTCCACACCGCGGCCCGTGAACCGGCTGCCCCGGCCGCGGGCGGGCCGGCCGTCACCCGGTCGTCGCTACAAGCCGACCTGGCCAACGCAGCGGCACGTAGTGCCCGCCGGGCCGCCCGCGTCCAGCAGCTCGAAGAGCGCCTGTCGAAAGCGCTCGGTAAAGAAGTCTGGCGGACCTCCGGTCTCGGGCCCCCCGCCGATGTCGCCGAGCTCAACACCCGCATCACCCTGCTCGAACAACGCAATGTCGAGCTGACTGGGGCGCTGGAGGAGCGGGAGGCCGAACTCGACGCAGCCCGCGCCGCGAACCGGGACCTGACCCGCGCTCTCAACCAGCGTGGCTGAGGCAACCGCGGGGCAGTTGCCGCGTGCTGGTAACGAGGGCAGCTCTGCGATGCGGCGGTATCTGTCAGTCGGGCCCTCGGTCACACGGATCGCAGTGGTTCAGGCACTCGCGGCCGCGTGATGGTTCGGCGGGATGTGGTGGTGCCGTTTGCCGCGAGGAGGGAGGGATGGGCGCGCGGGTGAGTGGTTCGCGTCCGAACCGTTGTGCGGTTGCGTGTTCCGGGTGGGAGCAGGAGGGCCAGGGAGGCTGCGTAGCCGGCTGGTGCGGTGATGGCGGTGAGGGTCCAGCCGTTTCTGACGGCGAGTTCTTCGTCGTCTTGCTGGGCCAGGCCGGTACCGACGTTGACCTGGTTGGGTGGGGTGGCCAGCCCTGTTCCGAGGCCTTTGAGGTAGGCCTCTTTGCGTGTCCAGCATCTGACGAGTGCGTCGTGGCGCCGGGCCGCAGGGAGGGCTTCGATGGCGGCGTGTTCGGCCGGGTGGAGGCGGCGGGCCAGGGTCTCGTGGCGGACGCGGTCAGTGGCCTCGATGTCGACGCCGATCGGGGTTCGGGCCAAGCCGATCGTGATCAGGTCGCGTACGTGGGAGAGGGAGAAGTGGAGTCCGGACGTGTGCTGCAGGATGGGTCGTCCGTGGGGTTCCTGGCACAGCGGGCAGTCCGCCCGTGCGAGAGCGACCTCGGCTGGGGGCTGTCCGAGGCAGCTTCCGAGGAGAGTGCGCAGGGCCAGGTGGGCGACGAGGTAGGTGTCCTGGCTGTGCGGGGTGGGGAGTTGCCGGACGCGGTTCTGCTCTTCGGGGCTGAGGAGGGCAATGTCTCCTCGCGCGACGGCGGCCAGGTGGGGGGTGGCGCGCAGGAGCCATATGTCGGCGTGGCCTCCCGGGGGCCTGTATCCGATGCGGGCGGGGAGGCCGAGGTGCCGGTGGAGCCTCTCGGTGCGCATGGGCTGCCTTCCTTGCTTCGGCCGTCGGCGCTTGTGCGGTGCGGGGTTGTTGGCTGCTCTGGCGTGCCGCTTACCGGATTCTGCGGTAGGCGGCGCGGTGGCGCAGGAGGGGGGATCCGTCGCCGTGGAGGGTGCGGGTCACGGTGGCCGTCAGGATGGTGTGGTCGCCGCCGGGGTGGGTGGCGGCGACGTGACAGATAGCGGCTCCGGCTGCGCCGTCCAGCAGCGGGACGTCGTCAACGAGGTGGTGGGGCACGGCGGCGAAGCGTTCCAGGACCGGTCCGTGGGCGAAGCGGTCGGAGGTGTCTTCCATGGCGTCGGTGAGGATGTTCACGGCGAAGGTTCGGTGGCTGAGGATGCGTGCCAGGGTGGCGGAGGTGCTTGTCAGGCAGGCCAGGATCATGGGCGGGTTCATCGACAGCGAGGTGACGGCGCTGGTGGTCATTCCCACAGGGCCCTCGGGTGACATCGTGGTGAGCACCGTGACCCCCGCGGGCAGTTCGCCCATCAGGCTGCGGAGGTCCCGGTGCGCTTCGGGCGTGCTGGGGCCGTCGAGGTGGTGTCCGCGGGGGACGGTGCTGTGCATTAGGTCAGGCCTCCGGTGAGGTACTGCCGTCGGAGCTGGGCACGCTGCCGCTTGCCGCTGGTGGTGCGGGGTATCTGGCCTCGGCGGACGAGGATGATCTCGCGGGGGGTGAAGCCGAAGGACTGGCGTACGAGGGTGGCGATCTCCAGGCGCAGTGCGGCGGCCTGGTCGGCGGGGGTGCGGGTCTCGATGACGGCGATGACGTGTTCGCCGTCGTTGTCGGCGTGGGAGAAGACGGCGCTGTTTCCCGCGCCGACGGCCGGGAGGGTTTCGATGGTCTGCTCGACGTCGTAGGGGGGCAGGTTGCGGCCGCGGACGACGATCATTTCCTTGAGGCGGCCGACGATGTAGAGGTCACCGTCGCGGTGGAAGCCGAGGTCTCCGGTGGCGTGGGTGCGCTCGGGGACGGGTGTTGGCCGGCCGTCCGGCTTGAGGTAACCGGCCATTACGGAGTCGCCGTGCAGGTGGATTTCGCCGATTTCGTTGTCTCCGCAGCGGGTGCCGTCGGGGTGGCGGATCTCGGCGGTGAGGCCGCCGACGGGCTGGCCGCAGGCGACGACGGTGATGTCGGGGCGGTCGTCGTGGGCGGGAGTGATCGTGTTGTGGTGGTGGAGGGCTTCGCGGTCGAGGCGGACGGCCTTGACGCGGCCCCATGAGTGTTCGGTGGCCGGGTACGGCTTGAGGGACATGGTGGCGCCCAGGACGGTCTCGGCCATGCCGTAGCAGGGCATGAGGGTGTCGGTGGCCAGTCCGTGGGCGGCGAAGGTGTCACGGAAGTCGACCAGGACGCTGTAGGGGATGGGTTCGGCGCCGACGTGGGCCTGCCTCAGCCGGGAGAGGTCCAGGTCTTGTGCGGGAGTGCGGCGGTAGCGCTCGACGGCGGTGCGGTAGCCGAAGGGCGGGCCACTGGTGATGGTGGCCCCGCGCTGGGATATGTGCCGCAGCCAGGACAGTGGGTCGCGTAGGAATCCCATGGGGGACATGGAGTCCAGCGGGGTGCCGCTGTGGAGCGCGGTGAGGGCGACGACGAAGCCCATGTCGTGGTGGAGCGGCAGCCAGTTGCAGATCCGGTCGTGGCCAGGGGTGAGCTGGAAGGCGGTCCGGAGCCCGTTGACGTTGGCGCTGACCTGCGCGTAGGTGAGGGTGGCGGCCTTCGGGGCGGTGGTCGAGCCGGAGGTGAGCTGGATGTGGTGGACGGTGTCCGGGCCCGGGATGGCTGGCTGGAAGGACTCCGGCGGGGCGTGCCGTAGGTCGTCGGGGTGCAGGTAGAGCGGGCCGGGAACCTGGGCGAGGGCCTTCGCGGTGTCCTCGTCTGCGGCGATGACGGCTGCCGGGCGGACGACGGAGAGGACGGCTGCGAACTGGCGCATGCCGGCGGATTGGACGTCCTGCGGGTTGGAGGGGATCACCACGGTGCATGGGGCGACACCGGCGAGGAGGCAGGCGGCCAGCACGGTGAAGTAGTCGGGGCTGGAGGGCATGGGGAGGACGGCCCTGTCGCCTGGGCGGAGTCCACGCTCGTGCAGGGCTGCGGCGGCGGTGCGGGCGCGGGTGTCGAGGTCGGCGTAGGTGATTTCGCCGGTGACGCCGCGGGAATCGAGGAAGGCCAGGCCACTGCTGTGGGCTGCGAGGGCGGTGTAGTCCAGCAGGGGCTGGGTGGCGGTGGTCATGGGGCCCCTTTCACTGGGCGGTGCGGGCGGCCTTGGCCTGGACGCGTTCCTGGACGAACTCGGCGAGGTCGGCGACGGTCTTGAACGCGAACGCCTTCTGTTCGGGGATGAAGACGCGGTACTCGGTCTCGATGCGGCTCATGGCGCTTACGAGGGTGATCGAGTCCAGCGGCAGGCTGAGCAGCGGGGTGTGGGGGCCGACGGCGTCGAGGTCGACGTGGGCGAGGTCCGCGGGCTCCAGCACTTCGGTGAGGGCGGTCTTGAGGGTGGCGGTGATCTGCTCTTCGGTGGGCTGGACGGCGGTCACGGTCGGGGCTCTCCTGTGGGTGCGGTGATGGTGTCGCTGCGCGGGTCCAGGCCGAGGGCGGCCTTGCCGATCATGTCCCGCAGCGCGTCGAGGTTGCTGCCCATGACGGCGCCGGCGCGGGCGTCGCGGTAGTGGCGCTCCAGCGGGTTGGTTCGCAGGAAGCCGTGGCCGCCTGTGACCTGCATGGCGGTGTCGGCGACGTCGATGGCGGCCTTGTTGCAGATGTACTTGGTGGTGTTGAGGACGCTGAGGACTTCCAGGGGATCGTTTTCGGCGGTCCAGGCTCCGTGCAGGAGCGCGAGGCGCGCGGTGTGGACCTGGGTGGCGATGTCGGCGATGTGCAGGCGTACGGCCTGGAACGCGGCGAGGGGCTGGCCGGTGGGGGCCAGGGTGCGGGTCATGACGTGGTGGTCGGCGAAGGCCTGGCAGGCGCGGGCGATGCCGAGGGAGGCCGCGGACAGTCCGAGGGTGAGGGCCGGCAGGGCGTGGGGCAGGTGTGCCATGCCGCCACCGGGCCCGCCCACAGTGGCCTGGGCAGGGATGCGGCAGTCCAGCAGGAGGGTGTTGGCGCTGTTCGCGCGCATGCCCATGGCGTCCCAGACTTCCTTGACCTGCAGGCCGGGCTGGGCTGCAGGAATGATCGCCATGGTCTGGGAACGCCGGAAGTCGGTTTCGCCGCTGTGGCCGTTGATGACGTAGTAGTCGGCGTGGCCGGCTCCGGTACAGAACGCCTTGGTGCCCTTGAGGTGAATCTGGTCGCCGTCGACGGTGGCGCGCAGCTGCGGGTTGAGGATGTTGCCGCCGGTGCCGGGTTCGGAGAAGCCGAAGCTGAGGAGTTTGCCTTCTGTGGTGACTTCCTTGAGGACTTGGGCGGCGTAGGGGTTGGTGGGTGCGTCGGCGGCCAGGAGGCGGGCGGCGCTGGAGTGCATGGCGAAGATCAGGGCGGTGGAGCCGCAGGCTTCGGCGAGTTCGGCGACGGCCAGCGCCCAGGACGTCAGGTCGGCACCGGTGCCGCCGTACTCGGTGGGGATGAGCAGGCCGAGCAGGCCCGCGTCGTGGAGGTCGGTGATGTTGGCACGGGGGAAGGCTGCGTCGCGGTCGTACTGCGTGGCGCGGGGTGCGAGGAAGGCGCGGGCTGCCGCTCGGGCTTCGTCGACGATGTCTTGCTGATCGGTGCTCAGGGCGAGGTCGACCATGGCGTCCTCCTACAGGTGTGCTGCCAGGGCCGGGCGCAGGGTGGCGGTGCGCGCGGCGAGTTCTGGGGGTGTGTGGAAGCGGGCGTCGACGATGACGTCGCTCGTCGTCGGCGTGGCTGGGGCGGTGGCCTGCGCGTATGCGGTGTTGCCGTAGACGATCAGGTGGGGCTGGTGCGGGCGGTCGGCGACCGGGATGGGTTCGCGGTGGCCGTGGCCGAGCTGCCAGCGGTGGGTGGCGGTGAGCCCGATCGGGCTGTCACAGGCGCTTGCGCAGTTGGGCGGGGCCAGGTGATGGTGGCGGGCGGTGGGGCAGGCGCGGGCCCAGGCCACCGGGGTGATGTCCGCCAGGCGGCGCACCGTCCAACCGGCAGGGGCATCGACGGCCGCTGCGCTGTCGGCTTCCAGGACTCGGACGCCGAAGGCGGCGTACTCGGTGAGGAAGGCGTCGTCGTAGGCGGTGGGCTCGGCAGGGTGGCGGGGCTCCTCGGCCGCGTCGTGCGCTCGGCCGGGACGCAGGGCCAGGCCGAGGACGAGTTCGCAGGTGGCGGGTGCGCGGTCGGCGAGGTGGGCGAGGGTGCCGAGGTCGTTGACGGTGCAGGTCAGCGGCCCGTCTTCGGCCAGGGCGAGCGCGGTGTCGGCCTGGATGCCGGCGTGGCGCTGCCAGGCGGTGGGCAGGACGAGGCCGGCGCGGAGGCCGGCGGTGCGGATGCGGTCCAGCGAGTGACGCAGTGTGTCGGTGTCGGGGAGCTTGTGGTGGCAGCCCTCCTGGCCGATGCTCACGGCGTCGATGTCCAGGGCGAGGACTTCGGTAAGGCGTGCGGGTGTGGTCAGGCGGATGTCGACCGGCATGGTGGTGTCCTCCTGTCTCACACGTGTGCTCGGCGGCGGGGGGTGTCGCGGAAGCGGCAGCGCTGCTGCTCGCACATCCGGGGCACCCAGCCCATCTGCCAGGTCAGTTCGATGCGGTCGATGTCCTCGATGGTCTGGCGGGTGCTCCAGCCCTTCTCGATGCCGTTGAGGGCACGCCGGTACATCTGGGTGATCTTGGCGTTCTGGCGGACGATGGGGCTTTCCCGGCCGGGGATCTGCAGGGCCTTGACGCCGAGGGCGGCCAGGGAGGGGATGTCGCACAGGGCGCAGTCGGAGGCGCCGTCGAGGAACCCGCCCAAGTCCCGGGTTGCCGCGCTGTCGTTGTCGTCCTGGTAGCCGACGCGGCAGCCGAGGCCGGCCCCGCGCTGGTCGGGCAGGCGGCAGGAGTGGCAGTCGGCGCCGGATCCGGTCTGCACGGGCACTTCGACCTCGATGCCGTCGAGCCGGCAGAACGCGGCGATCTCATCGAGGCCGGAGGCGTGCGGGGTGACGATGCGGCCGATCCGGTAGGTGTCGCGCAGGTGCCGGGCGAAGGCGGTGGTGGTGACGCCCATGCCGCCGGCCGCGGTGAGCGGGATGGTGGGGTGGGTGTCACGGACCTGGCGGGCGGCGGGCAGGGAGGCGACCATGACGCTGTCCGCGCCCGCGTCGATGCCCTGGGCGACGTGGGCGAGGTAGGCCTCGCGTAGGTCGGCGGGGATGGCGGGAGCGTCGGCGGCCAGATGGACGCGCAGGCCTGCGTCGTGTGCCTGCTTGGTGATCGATTTCAGGAGGCGCGGGTTGGAGATCTGGGTGGGGTCGCCGTCCCGCCGGCCCGGCAGGGCGTCGAAGCTGACGCCTGCCGGGGAGCGGTGTGCGACGTAGACCTCGCTGGCGCCGCCCGCGATCTGCAGTTCCAGCATCTGCAGGTTGCGTACGGGGGCGTTGATCTCCACCTGCCGGGCGGTTGCCGGGTCGGGGTGGGAGACGAACGGTGCCTCGTGGGCGGTGTGCGGGGGTGCGAGCGCGAACTGGTCGCTGATGTGCGCGGTCTCAGACACGGCTCGCCTGCGGGGTGATCGGGCCGAGTGCGCGCAGTCGGCCGACCGCGGCCACGGTCAGGCGGGCGGCTTCCTCCACCTCGGTGAGGGTGGTGGTGTGGCCGGTGCTGAAACGGATGGCTGCCTTCGCCTGTTCCGGCGGGATGCCCATGGCGGTCAGGACATGGGAGGGGCTGTCGCTGCCGGCGTGGCAGGCGGATCCCGCGGAGACGCACACCCCGTGCACGGCCAGGACGTCGACGAGGGTGTCGCCGCGCAGGCCGGTGAAGGAGATGTTGAGGGTGTCGGGCAGGGTGGGTGCACCGTCGCCGTTGATGTGGAAGTCACCCGCCTGACCGAGGCCGCGCAGGAGCGCGTCGCGCAGGGCGTAGCGGTGGGCCTGGACGGCGGGGTCGTCCAGGTGGGCGAGGGCGGTGCGGGCGGCCGCGGCCATGCCGAGGATGCCGGGGACGTTCTCGGTGCCGGCGCGCAGGCCGCGTTCCTGGCTGCCGCCGCGGATGAGCGGGGCGAGGCGGACGTGGTCGGCGACCTTGAGGGCTCCGATGCCCTTGGGACCGTAGAACTTGTGGGCCGAGACGGAGACGAGGTCGGCTTCTGCGGGGATCGGGAGCTTGCCGGCGGCCTGGACGGCGTCGGTGTGCAGGAGCGCGCCCGCCTGGTGGGCGATGGCGGCGATTTCGCTGATGGGCTGGATGACGCCGGTCTCGTTGTTGACCTGCATCACCGATATCAGGGCGGTGTTCGGCCGCAGCGCCTGGCGGATGGTGTCGGGGTCGATCCAGCCCCGGCCGTCGGGGTTGACGATGGTGACCTCGGCACCGAGCTTGCGGGCGAGTTCGCAGGCTTCGAGGACGGCCGAGTGCTCGATGGCGGTGGTGATGAGGTGCACGGGCTGCTCGGCGGCCAGGACGGTTCCGCAGATCGCCAGGGCGTCGGACTCGGATCCGCCGGCGGTGAAGACGACCTCGGCCGGGGTGCAGTTCAGCAGGGCGGCGAGCTGCTCACGGGAGGCGTCGAGGGCTTCCTTGGCATGGTCTCCGGCCTCGTGGCGGCTGGAGGGGTTCCCGGTGATCGTCATGCCGTCCAGGACGGCCTGGCGGGCCGGGGTACAGATCGGGGTGGTGGCGGCGTTGTCGAGGTAGATGCCCGTCTCGTCCTCGCTGGGCAGGGACGGGCTAGGAACAGACGAGGGGTGCGTCATCGGCTACTCCTTCCCGGTGGTTGCGCAGGAGGCGCTGGGCGACCTGGCGGCCGAGCGCGGTCACGTGGCGCTGGTCGGGCGAGAGCCGGCCCAGGAGGGTCTCCACGTGCTCGTCGTCCCAGGCCTCGACGGAGTCGAGGGGCTGGCCGTGGAGGGCTTCGGTGATGACGCTGGCGGTGGCCAGGGAGGCGGCGCAGCCGTGGGCGCGGAAGCGGATGTCGGCGATGGTGCCGTCGGTGATGCGGGCGGTGAGCATGATCTGGTCGCCGCAGACGGGGTTGCCGATGAAGGCGGTGACGTCCGGGTTCTCGACCTCGCCGGGGTTGCGCGGGTTGGTGAAGTGGTCGACGACGGTGGGGCTGTAGCGGGGCATGATGCTCAGCCCTCCGTGCCGGTGGCCGGCTGGGGGACCTCGCACTCGGCGACGATCTCCTGGCTGTCGATGAACTTCTCGATGCTGACCGCGCAGCAGCCGAGTTCGGCGCCCTGCAGGCGGCGGCGGAAGGAGACGGTCTGGCCGGTGCGGCCGCAGGGGCAGGGGGTGTGGTCGACCTCGCCGACGTCCTCGCTGAGGATGAAGGCGGGGTAGCCGGTGCTGAGGGCGTCCAGGAGGGCGATGACGCCGGTCTTGCCCGGCTCCAGCTCGACGTCGGTGTTCTCGACGTCGCGGATGGAGATGTAGGACCACGGCGGCACGTGCTTGCGGTGGTGCTCGCACTCCATGGCCAGCATGTTCGACTCGATCATGCCGTACATGTCGCGGACGTTCTCGGCGGGGATGCCGAGGTAGGTCTCGATTTTGGAGTTGAACTCCTCGCGGCTGATGGACTCGCCGGTGTAGCGCTTCCAGCCGCCGAGGGTGATGACCAGGGAGTCGGGGTCGAGCTGGAGTCGGATGTCCTCCAGTTCCAGGAAGCGCAGGAGGCGGCCGACGAGGAAGGGCGGGCCGATGATGTGGCGGGTCATCGCGTCCTCCCACCCTTCGAGGCGGGCGAGGGCCTCGGCGGGGTCGAAGGCGTAGTCGCGCACGATGTAGGCGTGGTCGTCCAGGAGACCGTTGAGGACGTTGAAGGCCTTGACCATGCCCATCTCGGGGGTCTCGGCGGTCGAGGGGCACAGGAAGAGGCCCGCGCCGTTGCCTACGCCGAAGAACTCGCGGTACTGGGCGAAGATCCCGGTCAGGACGCGGCTGGTGGTGGTGACGTCTCGGCGGGCCACGCTGGGCACGCCGCCGGTGCCGGTCGAACGGATCTCCAGCTCGACGTCGGTCAGCGGGGCGGTCATCAGGACGTGCGCGTCGGGCTGCTTGAACATCCGCACCGGCAGCAGCGGGATCTTCGTGAGGTCGGCGAGCTGGGTGATCTCGCTCGGCTTGATGCCGGCGGCCTCGCACTGGGCGCGGTAGAAGGCGTTGTGCTCGGCGTGGTGGGCGAAGTTGTCGCGCAGCGCGGCGGTGACGGATGCCTGACACTCGCCGTCGGCCTGCCGGAAGGCCGCTTCCGGGCAGCCGAGCATGGTGAAGAAGTCCATGAATCCCCCTTGTTTTCACGGCATTTGAAAAAGGCACGCGGGAGGGAGGCGAGGCGCCGTCCGGCTCACCGCAGCAGTTCTACTATCGCAGTAGTACTACGGCGATAGTCAAGCAGGAATCGATCGCCTATGCTGTCGGCCATGGCGCAACTGGGTGACCTTGAGCGGACGGTGCTGGACTGCCTGTGGCGGTCCGAGCAGCCGCAGACGGTCCGTGAAGTACACGAAGCACTCGCAATGACGCGACGCATCGCGTACACGACCGTGCTGACCACGCTGCAGCGCCTGGCCCGCAAGGGCCTGGTCAAGCAGGACACCCAGACCCGGGCCCACCTCTTCAGTGCCGTCGCCACCCGCGAGGTGCTGTTCGCCGAGCTCATGAGCGACGCACTGGGCATCGCGGGCGACGACCACGAGGCGATGCTGCGGTTCGTCGACGTCATCAGCCCCGAGGCGCGCCAGGCACTGGCCGACACCCTCGGCCGGCAGGACAGGAATCACGACACGACCTGAGCCTGCGGCGCACGGGGCGCCGAAGGCTGTGCTCGAACGGACCGTTCCGGGGGCGGGACCAGTCCGACCGCAAAACGGGCACGAATGAGACAAAATGTACGGGGGATATGTGGATGCGCTCTGTCTTGTGCTGTTGTCAGTAGTCCTCGCGGGAGCGACCATGTCGGTCGTCTCCGTTGCCGACTGGCCCTACAGGGCGCCGTGCGCGGCGCTGTCGCTGTGGGTCGCCGGCATGGTCGGGGCGCTCACGGCCCTGCTCGCCGGGACGTACGCGTTCGCCACGCACGTGGACGCCACGCTCAACCACCGCGTGCTGAGTGTGCCGGCGGATGTGGTGGCACTCGCCGCCGCGTGGCTGTTCGCCGGGCGGGTGGCGTACTCATTCCTGAAACTCCACCATGCCGCCTGCAAGCGGCGGTCCAAGCACCGGGCCCTGCTGGAACTGTTCGGCCAGCCTTCCAGGGCCCGCCGCGCGATGGTCCTGCCCAGCCGACAGCCCCTCGCCTACAGCGTCCCGGGGCCCGCGGGCGGGCACGCGGTGATCTCCGACTCGCTGCTGGACCGGTTCACTGGCGCCGAGGTCGACTCGATCCTGGCCCATGAACAGGCCCACCTCGAAGAGCGCCACCACCTGTTCACCGAGCTGTGCGAGGCACTGCGCTCGGCGCTGCCCAAGGGACAGATGGCCGTCCGCTTCGCGGAGCGGTTCGGCGCACTGATCGAAATGCGCGCCGACTGCGCGGCCCGCAACCAGTGCGGCCGGCACGTCACCGCCGACGCACTCGGCCGCTGGACCGCCGAACCCATCACGGATACGGCACCCGTGCCCGTCACCCGTGCGGCGGCCCGCACCTGCCAGGTCAGCGCCCGCCGCTACCACCTGATCAACCACCCCAAGTGCTGCAGCTCCATGACCGCCGCGGGCGCATTCGCCGCGGCCTGCTCGATCGCTGCGGCACCCGTCGCCCTGATAGGCGCCGGCGCACTCTCCGCCATCTGCAACCTGGTCTGCGGATAGCCCGCCGGCCCCGGACCGGGTGGTCCGGGGCCGGCCCGCGGGCGGGTGCCGGTGCACGTCACAGACCCGGTCCTACCCCTGTGAAAGGAAACCGTCCGTCATGTCGAAGACCGTCTCCGAGTCCATAGAGATCCAGGCGCCGCCGAAGGCGGTGTACGACGCCGTCACCAACGTCGCCGACATGGGCCGCTGGAGCCCTGAATGCACCGGCGCGGCCGTCGAGAGCCCCGCCGTCCGCGTCGGGATGCGCTTCACCGGCCACAACAACTCCGCCAAGGGCCGGCCATGGAACACCAACTGCACCGTCACCGCCGCGGACGAGGCAAGGGAGTTCACCTTCGACGTCGAACGCATCGGCCTGTCGATCGCCACCTGGAGCTACACCTTCGAGCCCGTAGCAGGCGGCCAGGCCACCAAGGTGACCGAGACATGGACCGACTCCCGGGGCCGCGTCATGCACTTCATCGGCCCCCTCGTCAGCGGCATCCACGACCGCGCCACCCACAACCGCCAGACCATGAAGGTCACCCTCCAGCGACTGAAGGAAGCGCTGGAGAGCCCCGACCGCACCACCGCCTGACACCACGGGGCTCCGGCCCCCGCCCGGTGGCGGGGGTCAGCAGCAGCCCTTCTCCTCCGCGTCCGGGCAGGTGCGGTCCGCCTCCACCGCGATCACGGCGGAACGCAGATCATCCAGCGCATGCCCCAGACGCTCATCGCTGAGCTCGTAGCGGGTGCGGCGCCCCACCGGCACCGCCACCACCAGGCCGCAGTCACGCAGGCACGCCAGATGGTTCGACAGCCGTGTCCGCGAGATCCCGAGCCGATCCGCCAGATCCGCCGGATGCGCCGGCGCCTCACGCAGAGCCAGCAGCAACTGGCAGCGGATCGGATCGGCCAGCGCACGGCCGAACCGGGCGAGTACCTCAACCTCGGGAGCGATAGTCAACATGCCCCCAGAGTACCCACATCCCTGAATTCAGCTACATCTGAACTGTCGATTCGCGCGCCGACCAGGGCAAACGTGCGCAGCGGCGGCGTAAGTGCACACCAAATCTAGTTCAGCTTCTTGTGAATTCAGAACTTTCTGTACTAGCTTCGAGGGGTGCCGGCCTCCAGCAGGCTGCCCGTATCCCCCTTCACCACTGTCCCGCCCCCGGGACCGGCGGCACCACGCATACCCCGACCGCATCCACCGCCCGCCCCCTCGCCGCTCCAAGACAGCGCGCCCCCCGACTCTCCCTCTGCACCGACGCGAAGGACCACCGATGGCCGCCGACATCTCGCTAGGACCCGCCCCGGCACGGCGCGACCTGCTCGCCCGCCGCATACGGCTGCTGGTCGCCGCCACCATCACCTACAACGTCATCGAAGCCGTCGTCGCACTGACCGCCGGCACGATCGCCTCCTCCACCGCCCTGATCGGCTTCGGACTCGACTCCCTCATCGAGGTCTCCTCCGCCACCGCCGTCGCCTGGCAGTTCTCCGCCCGCGACCACGCCGTACGCCAGGCACGAGAGAAGAAGACCCTGCGCATCATCGCGGTCTCCTTCTTCGCTCTCGCCGCCTACGTCACCGTCGACTCCATACGTGCTCTGACCGGCAGCGGCGAAGCCCAGACCTCCACCACCGGCATCATCCTGGCCGCCCTGTCACTGGCGATCATGCCGTTCCTGTCCGCCGCCCAACGGCGTACCGGACGTGAACTCGGCTCCGCCAGCGCGGTCGCCGACTCCAAGCAGACCCTGCTGTGCACCTACCTCTCCGCAGTCCTGCTCGTCGGCCTCCTCCTCAACACCGCATTCGGCTACACCTGGGCCGACCCCATGGCCGCCCTGGTCATCGCCGCCATCGCCATCCGCGAAGGCATCGAGGCCTGGCAGGGCAAGGGCTGCTGCGCCCCCACCACCACCCACGCGCACACCCACGAGGCTGCGCCCGTGAAGACGGCCGACAGCTGCTGCGGCCCGAACTGCACTTGCTGCGGCTAACCCCCGAACCGCCGTCCGGCCTGGTCTCCCCCGTCCGGGCCGGACGGCATTTCCACGCCCGCCCCAGCCGGCTGCGGACGGCGCCCGCCCCGCACCCATCACACGACCCGTCACGTCCGAGGAGCACTCGTGCCATCGACCCGACCCATCACCACCGACCCGACCGCGGCCCCAGCTCCGGCCCGCCGACGCTGGCTCGCGCTCGCCGCACCCGTCTTCGGGCTGATGGTCGTCGGCCTCGACGCGACCATCCTCACCGTCGCGCTGCCCACCCTCTCCAACGAGCTGTCCGCCACCACCACCGAACTCCAGTGGTTCACCGACGGCTACACCCTCCCCTTCGCCGGACTCCTGCTGCCCTTCGGCGCGCTCGGCGACCGCATCGGACGACGCAAGGTCCTCATCGGCGGCCTGCTCCTGTTCGGCCTGGGATCACTCATGGTCATGGGCGTCGACAGCTCCGAAGGCCTGATCATCGCCCGCGTCATCATGGGCGCAGGCGCGGCCGCCATCACCCCCCTCGCCCTGGCCATCGTGCCTCTGATGTTCCCCGCCGCCGAACGCGCCAAGGCCATGGCCATCACCACCGCCGGCTTCGCCCTCGGCGTCCCTCTCGGCCCCCTCGCCGGCGGCTGGCTCCTCGACAACTACTGGTGGGGCTCGATCTTCCTCATCAACGTCCCCGTCATCGTCCTGGCCATCACGGGCATTGTGCTCTTCGTCCCCGAGACCAGGGCCGCCAACGCCAAGCGACTGGACCTCATCGGCGCCGCCCTGTCCATCGTCGGCGTCACTGCCTTCGTCTACGCGGTCATCGAAGTCCCCAACGCCGGCTGGAGCGACCCCGCCGTCCTGCTGCCCGGAATCGGCGGGATCATCCTCCTCGTCGCGCTGGTGATCTGGCTGCGCAAGACCGCAAGCCCCCTCGTCGACCTCGGCTTCTTCCGCAACAAGCGCTTCACCTGGGCCAGCATCACCGTCTCACACGTGATGTTCATCCTCTTCGGGGTCCTCTTCGTCGTCCCCCAGTTCTTCCAGCAGGTCCAAGGCAAGGACGCCTTCTCCACCGGCCTGCACCTGCTCCCCCTCATCCTCGCCCTCGTCGTCGCTGCCCGCCTCGGCGGCCGCATCGCCGAACGCTCCGGCCCCAAGGCCGTCATCACCGTCGGCATGATCATGTGGACCATCGGCCTGCTCGTCCTCGCAGGCGTCGACGCCGACACCGACTTCACCGTCACCGGCAGCGCGCTCGCACTCATGGGAGCCGCCCTCGGCTTCACCATGCCCACCACCCTCGACATGATCCTCTCCTCACTCCCCGAGGAACACGTCGGCGCCGGCTCCGCCCTGGCCAACTCCATGCGCCAGATCGGCGCCTCCATCGGCGTCGCCATCCTCGGCTCCACCCTCAACGCCCTCTACCAGAGCGGCGTCGACCCCGACGTCCCCGCCCAGCTCCCCGCCGAGGCACAAGACGCCATCCTCGACAACGTCGCCGCAGCCGCAAAAGCCGCCGAGAAACTCCCCGCTCCCCAGGGCGGAACACTGCTGGAATCCGCACAAGACGCCTTCGTCTCCGGCATGAGCGCCGTCGCCTTCATCTGCGCCAGCCTCGCCGCCCTCACCACCATCCTCGTCATCACCTTCCTGCCCACCCGGGAAAAGAACACCGCCCCGCTGAAGACGGTCGAGGCACCGACAACCGCATAACCGAAGCCGGGACCGTTCGCCGCACAGGCCGACGGTCCCGGCCCCACACGCGTCACCCCAAGCGGTGATAGCGCCACACCTGTTGCACCGAATACTCTGGGCACTCCGCGCGTTGAGCTGAACAAACTCACCGTCTGCTCCGTTGCACCACACCCCGCGCCCCAGAGAACCCCCTGTGCGGCGCTGTCACGTTGGCTGACCGGATGGGATGATCTTCTGGTTGATCATGCTGGAGGGGGCTGTCCGTGGAGAGCGCGTCGCCGTCGTACAGGGGTCACCGGTATCCGGTTGAGGTCATCTCCCACTGCGTGTGGCTGTACTTCCGATTCCCGCTCAGCTTCCGCGAGGTGGAGGAGCTGATGCTCCAGCGCGGTGTGATCGTCTCGCATGAGACGGTCCGCCGCTGGTGTGGGAAGTTCGGGCAGG
>NZ_JBEZKL010000159.1:0-16263 GCF_040704695.1 Streptomyces sp. NPDC048411 | reverse complement strand
CCTTCAAGGTGCTCGAGCTCGACAACCGCTACGACGTCATCGCCCGCATCGCGGGTGGCGGCTCCGGGGCCCCTCTCCGTCAGCCCGCGTGCGGGGCCGGCCGGCTCGCGGCTCAGGACGTCCTGAGCGCGGCGGCCATCTCCGCCAGCCGCTCCGCCGACGCCGAACCGGTGACGACCGTGGTCGCGCCCTTGTCGTGGCGCACCAGGGCGTCGTACTTCGAGCCCTCCCAGCGCTGCCACGTCTCACCGGCGACCTGCTGCGTGCGCCCGGTGTTCCGCGCGTCCTGACTGACCTCGGACACGTACTTCTTCGCCGGGGACGTCGACTGCTCCACCGCGACGTACTTGCCGTCCGGGTCGAGGAAGCCCAGGTGCCAGCCGTTGCCCGCCTCGCGGTCGTAACTGACCGAGGTCGGCTTCCAGTCCTTGGACAGACCGGCCGGAGCAGCCACCGGGTACGGGGCCGCGCGCCTGGCCGTCACGAGCTCCACGCGGTAGTCGACCGCCTTGATCGGGTTGGCCTTGTCGTCGTGCGGGACGAAAATGTAAACGACCCCCGCGACGGCGGAGATCACCGCCATCGACAGGATCATGTCCCGCGCCGTCTGCTTGCCTCGCTTGCTTGCCACGGGTCCATGGTCGCATCACGCCCGGCGGGGCCGGCCGAGGGGCAGGAGGACGTGGCACCCACCCCATCCTGCCGCTCATAAGTGACCCGGTCTGCTCATTTTGTCGACCTGGCGATAGAGTCAGAGCACCCTCTTCCGGTCGTCGTCGTACAGAAAGGTGCGCTCCGATGTCCGAGCATCATCTGCCGTCCCAGCTAGAGGTCTCCCCGGAGGCCCCCGACCGCAACCTGGCCCTGGAGCTGGTCCGGGTCACCGAGGCCGCCGCCATGGCCGCCGGGCGCTGGGTCGGCCGCGGCGACAAGATCGGCGCCGACGGCGCCGCCGTGAAGGCCATGCGCACCCTCGTCTCGACCGTCTCGATGAACGGCGTCGTCGTCATCGGTGAGGGCGAGAAGGACGAAGCCCCCATGCTGTTCAACGGCGAGCGGGTCGGTGACGGCACCGGCCCCGAGGTCGACATCGCCGTGGACCCGATCGACGGTACGACCCTGAACGCCAAGGGCATGCCGAACGCGATCGCCGTGCTGGCCGCCGCCGACCGCGGCGCCATGTTCGACCCGTCCGCGGTCTTCTACATGGACAAGCTGGTCACCGGCCCCGAGGCCGCCGACTTCGTCGACATCAACGCCCCGGTGGCGGTGAACATCCGCCGGGTCGCGAAGGCGAAGAACTCCGCCCCCGAGGACGTCACCGTCGTCGTCCTGGACCGTCCTCGCCACGAGGGCATCGTCAAGGAGATCCGGGAGACCGGCGCCCGCATCAAGTTCATCACCGACGGCGATGTCGCCGGCTCGATCATGGCCGCCCGCGAGGGCACCGGCGTCGATCTGCTGATGGGCATCGGCGGCACCCCCGAGGGCATCATCTCGGCGTGCGCCATAAAGTGCCTCGGCGGTGTCATCCAGGGCAAGCTCTGGCCGAAGGACGAGGCCGAGCGGCAGCGCGCGCTGGACGCCGGGCACGACCTGGACCGGGTGCTGTCCACGGACGACCTGGTCAGCGGCGACAACGTGTTCTTCGTCGCGACCGGCATCACGGACGGTGAGCTGATGCGCGGCGTGCGGTACCGCAGCGAGACGGCGACCACCGAGTCGATCGTGATGCGGTCCAAGTCCGGCACGATCCGGAAGATCGACTCGACCCACCGGCTGTCGAAGCTGCGCGCCTACAGCGCGATCGACTTCGACCGCGCGAAGTAGACCGCGCTGGTTCCGTGACCGGCGATGTGTGCCCCGTGAGGAGCGTCGTCCGGTGCGTGCGATCGCAAGGCGGCCACACGGCGGCGAGCGGGCGTGCCGGACGACGCGACGGGGCAAAGCTTGCCGGCCGGGCGGGGGGCACGCGTGAGCGGGCCTCGCCCGGCCGGGCGACCGTGAAGAGGCGCCCCCATGTGCGGTGGGGGCGCCTCTTCACGTCGACGGCGGGCGGGGGTGGCTCGGCGCGTCCGGGGAGCCGATGCACCCCGTCCCGTGGAGCCGCTCGTCGCGTCCCGCGCGGCCCCCTTCGGTCCGCTCCGGTCAGGTCCGCTCCGGTCAGCCGGCTGCGGCGATGTGGCCGGCCGAGGCAGCGGCCTTGAGTTCCATCTCGCGCCGCCTGCGGCGGGCGAGCACCACACGGCGTTCGGCGGCGGTGAGGCCGCCCCACACTCCGTACGGTTCGGGCTGCACCAAGGCGTGTTCCCGGCACTCGATCATCACCGGACAGCGCGCACAGACCCGCTTCGCGGACTCCTCTCGTGACAGTCGGGCAGCAGTCGGCTCCTTCGACGGGGCGAAGAACAGCCCGGCTTCGTCCCGGCGGCACACCGCCTCCGAGTGCCAGGGGTCGGCCTCGCCCTCCCGAGCAGGGGTGCGCTGGGTGGGGACGGCGGCGACCTGCAGGGGCTGATGCGGCAGTTGCAGCACGGTCTACTCCTGACGACGGCTTCGCGAGCGAGAGACGATGCAGCAGTCCCTACCCGCTGTGCGTGCGCCTATGCACTGAGTGGCACCGAGTTCCGGGCGGCGAAATTGTGGTCGATCGGAAAATTGGCCTGATCAGACACGGTGCGGACCGGCGCGGCTTGCCGTGGTTCAGTGGCCGAGGTGTTTGCGCAGCTTGCTGTGGAGATCCGCAATCAGCTTCCCGCGCTTCGGCTTCGCCTCGACGTTACCGAAGACCGAATAGCCGTTGACGACGACCACCGGCGCTTCAGGGTCTGCGGATTCCAGTGTGACCACTTCGAAATTACCGAAGACGCCCGTCCCGCTGCCGCGCAGCGAGATGTTCTCCGGGACCTTGATCTCGACACTTCCGAAGATGGATGTCGCGTTGATGACGGTGAGTCTCTGGCCGAAAAGCGCCTCGGTCAGATCGATCTCCACGCTGCCGAAGAGCGAGAAGGCGTTCGTACGGCCGCCGACGCGCCAACGGCCCTTGCGGGTGGAGCTGCTGAAGATCGCCACCATGTTGTCGGCCGGGCCGGTGGGGGCCTCGGGGCCGTACGCGTACGGAGCGGCGGGCGAAGGCACGGCGCTCCCGCCGGGGGTCGGCAGATCCCGTACCAGCGGTTCGAGTTCACCGACGGTCTTGGCCCGGTAGACCGCGTCGACCCGCTCGGCATGCTCCTCGGCGGTCAGCCGGCCCTCGGCCATGGCATCGCGCAGGATGTCCGCGATCCGGTCGCGGTCCGCGTCGGAGGCACGGATGCCCGCGGGCGCGGTTTGCGCCGGGGCGGCGGGCTGCTGGGGGTGCTTTTCGAGGTCCACCGGCCAAGCGTACCCAAACGCGATAGATCGCGACCAGGGCGTGTTTCGAAAGCAGCGTCGTCCGCCGTAGGGCGGGACTTTCGGAACACGCCCTGGAGCCTCTCCGTCCGATCAGGCCGGATCAGGGAACGGCCCGCCGCCAAGTGACGACGCCACAGATGTACGCGCCGGACCTCGCGGGCCCGGCAGGATCCGGAAGGTCGGCCCCGGGACACACGGCGGGCCGAGCGGGAAGTCGCGCCCGCCGCGCCGCGGGCGGCCGCGCGCGTTCGACTGAGCCTTACCTCACAGCTTCGGCACCCTTGCGGCGTTCTACCCTGGTGGGTGCGCTGTCCAAGGGAGGCCAGCCGCTGTCGCCGAGTGAGGAATGGCCGTAATGCCAGAGTTTGCGTACTCCGATCTGCTCCCTCTGGGAGAGGACACCACGCCGTACCGGCTGGTGACCGCCGAGGGCGTCTCGACCTTCGAGGCCGACGGCCGTACGTTCCTCAAGGTCGAGCCGGAGGCGCTGCGCACCCTGGCCGCCGAGGCGATGCACGACATCTCGCACTACCTGCGCCCCGCTCACCTGGCACAGCTGCGACGGATCGTCGACGACCCCGAGGCGTCGTCCAACGACAAGTTCGTGGCGCTCGACCTGCTGAAGAACGCCAACATCGCCGCCGCGGGCGTCCTCCCCATGTGCCAGGACACCGGCACCGCGATCGTCATGGGCAAGCGCGGTCAGAACGTGCTGACTTCGGGTGGTGACGAAGAGGCGCTCTCGCGCGGCATCTTCGACGCGTACACCAAGCTCAACCTGCGCTACTCGCAGATGGCTCCGCTCACCATGTGGGAGGAGAAGAACACCGGCTCGAACCTCCCGGCCCAGATCGAGCTGTACGCCACCGACGGCGGCGCCTACAAGTTCCTCTTCATGGCGAAGGGCGGCGGCTCGGCCAACAAGTCGTTCCTCTTCCAGGAGACGAAGGCCGTCCTGAACGAGGCCTCCATGATGAAGTTCCTGGAGGAGAAGATCCGTTCGCTGGGAACCGCGGCCTGCCCGCCGTACCACCTGGCGATCGTTGTCGGCGGCACGTCGGCCGAGTTCGCGCTCAAGACCGCGAAGTACGCCTCCGCCCACTACCTGGACGAGCTGCCCGCCGAGGGCTCCCCCACGGGTCACGGCTTCCGGGACAAGGAGCTGGAGGAGAAGGTCTTCGAGCTGACGCAGAAGATCGGGATCGGCGCGCAGTTCGGCGGCAAATACTTCTGCCACGACGTGCGCGTGGTGCGGCTGCCCCGGCACGGTGCCTCGCTGCCCGTGGCGATCGCCGTGTCCTGCTCCGCGGACCGTCAGGCCACCGCGAAGATCACCGCCGAGGGCGTGTTCCTGGAGCAGCTGGAGAAGGACCCGGCGCGCTTCCTGCCGGACACCACGGACGAGCACCTGGACGAGGCGGGTGACGTCGTCAGGATCGACCTGAACCGGCCGATGGACGACATCCTCGCCGAGCTGACCAAGTACCCGGTCAAGACCCGCCTTTCGCTGACCGGCCCGCTGGTCGTGGCGCGCGACATCGCGCACGCCAAGATCAAGGAGCGGCTGGACGCGGGCGAGGAGATGCCGCAGTACCTGAAGGACCATCCGGTGTACTACGCGGGTCCGGCGAAGACGCCCGAGGGGTACGCCTCGGGTTCCTTCGGCCCGACGACGGCCGGGCGCATGGACAGCTATGTCGCGCAATTCCAGGCGGCGGGCGGCTCCAAGGTGATGCTCGCCAAGGGCAACCGGTCCAAGCAGGTCACCGACGCGTGTGAGGCGCACGGCGGCTTCTACCTCGGCTCGATCGGCGGCCCGGCGGCGCGCCTCGCCCAGGACTGCATCAAGAAGGTCGAGGTCGTCGAGTACGAGGAGCTCGGCATGGAGGCGGTCTGGAGGATCGAGGTCGAGGACTTCCCGGCGTTCGTCGTCGTCGACGACAAGGGCAACGACTTCTTCACCGAGCCCGCTCCGGCGCCGACGTTCACCAGCATTCCGGTGCGCGGTCCCGGTCTCGCCTGACCGGAAGGACTCGGCCCGCTTCGGGGGCGTCACGGTTGAGCTCCTCTTAGAGCCTGTCGGGTGACCTTCGATCGGAGAGCGGACGCGGCGTGGTGCGTGCGATTCCAAGGCGCCGGGATGGCCTCGTAGCGGAGCTACTAGGGCATTTCGGCAACGCCGGAAGCGTGCGTGCCACGCCGTGGCCGCCCGATCAGAGGTCGCCCGACAGGCTCTTAGGCCGGGGCGCCCTCGCGGTCCGTCCGTGACGGATTCGGCGCCCGGCCGCCGTGTGTCCGCACCCCTTCGTTCAGGTGTCGAGCAGTCCTGACGTGGCGAGCAGATAGCCCAGCTGGGCGCGGCTGTTGCTGCCCAGTTGTTCCGAGACCTTCCGCATGTGCTCGGCGACGCTGCGGCGGCTCATGCCGAGCCTGCGGGCGATCGACGCGTCCGTCTCGCCGCCGACCACCGCCAGCAGAATGGTGCGCTGGAGGTCGGACGTGATGGCCGGGGAGCGCTGTGGCGCGTCCTTTGGACTGATCGGGACGGAGCGGTACCAGGCGTGGTCGAAGTGCCGGACCAGCAGGGCGATCAGGGCCGGGTGCTGGACCCGCAGGGCTGTGTGCGGTTCCTCGTGGACCGGGACGAATGCGACGTCGCGGTCGCAGACGATGACCCGGTCCACGACCTCGGCAAGCGTCCGCACCTCGGCGCCGGCCGACGTGACCTGCTCGATGTACGAGAGCGTCGCACGGTGCGTGCGGACGGTGTGCTGGTAGATCGTCCGTTGTCGCACGCCTCGCCGCAGCATCGCCAGATCGCGCGGCAGCGCCTCGTTCAGGACGTGCGCGGGGCGTCCGCCGCCGGGCTGCGCGGTGAGCAGCTCCTCCCGGCAGCTCCCGACGGCGGCGTCGAGCGCCTTGTTGATGACGGCTCTTCCGGCGAGCCGGGTGGCGGCGGGTTGTTCCGTCCGGTGCACATCCGCGTACAGCCCTTCGAAGTCGGCGAGGGCGGCGCGAGTGGCGCGCAGGGTCCGGCGCTGCCGGATGATCGCCTCCTCGATGGGCCCGAGCGCGGCGAAGGACGCCGTCTGAGGCGGTACGGGGAGCAGGGAGCCCGGCGCTTCACGGTCCGCCACCACCAGCTGCAGGGCACGCAGACAGGCAGGCGCCCCGGCTTCCGGAAGGCTTCCTTCCATCAGGGCGCGCCGGTAGGCCGTCAGGGCAGTGGCGCAGGGGCGGTCCGACGACGATTCGCGACAATCACATGCGCCTGGGCTGGAATGATCGTCCTTCACAAGTGTGCAGATTACATTCGTGCAAACGGGCCGCCACCCGGTTTCGCAGTTACTCGACCACTATGTGCGGAGTGACGCTCCGCACCGACCACTCCCTGGGCCACTCGGCCGACCGGCCGGACAACTCGGCCCGCGGCGAACGGCGTTATCGCTTCCTGGTCGCCGGATACGCCGTCTCCTCGTACGGCACTTTCCTGAATATGGTGGCGCTCAATCTGTTCGTCTATGAGACGACGGGTCGGGCGATCGCCATGGGGCTTTTCATGGCGGTGCGGCTGGGTGCCGGCTTCGTCGCCGGTATGACGGCCGGCACGCTGCTCGCGCGTTTCACGGCCAAGACCGTCATGTTCTGGACGAACGCGGCGCAGGCGGCCGTGATGCTGTTGCTGATCCTCGCCCCGGACGGGCTGCGGACAGCGGCGCTGGTGGCCGTCTCCGTGGTGATCGGTGCCTGCGGAACTCTGTTCATGGTGGCGCTGCGCAGCTCCATTCCCGAGATGGTGGGCGAGGAGCGGCGCGGATGGGCGAACTCTCTTTCCATCACGGGGCGTTCGCTGGCCATGGTGGCCGGTTTCGCCTCGGCGGGTGTGGTGGTGTCACTGGTCGGGTACACGGCCGCGTTCGTGGTGGACATGGTCACGTTTGTGCTGTGTGCCGTGACGGTGGCGCTGCTGCCGGTCGCGGGTGGCGGCAGCGCGGGCGAGGCCGCGGAGCAGGTGGCGCGGCGGCCGGGGAAGCCCGGCGCGTTCGCCGCGCTTGCCGCGGCGCCCGGACTCGGTCTGATGGTGGCGCTGCGCGGAGTGGACGCGTTCGGTTCCTCGTCCCACAACGCGGGGCTACCGGTCCACTCCGCCGGCCTCGACCCTTCGCACCCCGCGGTGTTCGTCAGCTCCTTCTGGTGTCTGTGGGCGGTGGGGAACGTCCTCGCGCAGCAGGTGATCCAGCGGTACGCGAAGCGCACCGGGCGGTCGGTGGGCGCGCTGGGCTTCGGTTACGGCACGATCGTGATGTCCGGGGCCTTCATCCTCGCGTTCGCGGGGTTCCCGCTCGTCGCGACGGCTGTGATCGCGCTGATCGCGGGCGCGGCGGACGGGCTCACGGAGGTCTCCTACACCTCGCATCTGCAGACACTCCCGTCCGGCCCGCGCGGTCACGCCTTCGGGCTCTCCGCGACGTTCGAGAATCTCGGCTTCGGCGTCGGAATGATCCTTGTCGCGGTGGCACTTGACCGCTACACCCCGCTGACCGTGGTCGGGTGGTCCCACGGGGCAGCGATCCTCGTCGCGCTGGTGTTCGTGCTCCGGGTGACGGGGCTGCGCAGAGGGACGGGATTCAGCCAATCTTGAGACCACCTGCGGGAGCCGCGGACCGTACCGGGGCGGGCGAGGACTGCGCCCTGGACCTGGTGCCGCTGTGCCCTGCTCCCAGCGACCACTGCGACGTCCATGCGTTCGGCGCGTGAGCTGTGCGGGTCGGACGATCCGGGCATCTGGCCGCCGCGCTGAGAGCGTTCGTGAGCGAGGCCGCGAGCCGGTGAGCAAAAGAGGGCAGGGCGACCGCATCCGGCGGCCGCCCTGCCCCGTCGGGCATTACGCGAAGCGCTGCTTCGCCGTCCCGTCGCACGCCTGCAGCTTCAGCGGGTCCTTGGCCGCCGCCAGCGTCAGACACAGGCCGGTCGACGCCGCCGGGCGCACGGTGCCCGACTGCCTGACGAACTTCTGGTTGGCCGCGCCCGAGCAGTTCCACACGATGACCGTGGCACCCGCCCGGTAGTCGGCGCCCGGCACATCGAGGCACCGGTCGTGGCTCAGCTGCGTGTGAATACTCTTGTCGGCGGTGTCGTGCCACCAGCCCTGGTTGCGGCCGCCGTGGCAGTCCCAGCCGCCGATCGGGGTGTTGTTACGGGTCACCGAGGCGGGGACATCCACACAGGTGCCGGTGGCCTCGTTCTTGAGGGGCTTGAAGAGCGAGTCCCAGGCGGCCGGCTCCAGGACCGGCTTTCCGGTGCTGGCCGGGTCGGCGCAGCTCGCCTCGCGCAGACCGGAGTTGTAGATCTGGGTCAGGCACGACGCGAAGGCCGCGTGCCCGCGCGCGTTGGGGTGGAAGGACTGCCGGACGGAGTTGGAGTCCCACGGGAGCTGCGAGAGGTCGATGTAGAGACCGCGGGCCCAGGTGGACTCGCTGCAGACCTCGTGGCCGTGGAAGAGACGGGAGTTGTCGAGGTAGACGGCGCCGGTGTCGGCGGCGGCCTGCCGCATCCCGCGCTCGAAGGCGGGGACGGCGACGTTCCGGCCCCAGGCGGCGTCGGAGTCGTATCCGGCGCAGCCACCGGGAAGCTTGCCGGGGAAGTCCGGGTTGTCATAGAAGTCCGGGCCGATCGGGCTCGGATAGCCCATGACCACGAGCTTGTAGTCGCTGCTCGCGTAGCCGGCGTCGGACATGACGGTCTTCAGGTCACGGACGGTCTTCTCGACCTTGGGGACGAGTGCGTCGACACGGGCCTGCCAGCCGCCCTCGTACTTCGGCTGGCAGGTGCCCTGGGAGAGCACCCAGCGCTGGACGCAGTCCGTCATGACCGGGCCGAACTGGAGGTCGTCGTTGGCGCCGGCCACGAGCACGATCATCTTGATGCGGGTGTTGCGCGCCTTGATGGCGAGGTTGTCGCTCTGCACGAGCTCGTCGGCGTACTGCTTCGAGCCGCCGATGACGATGTTGCCGGTGTACGCGCCGGAGCAGGAGACGTTGTACGTGACGTCGGCCGGGATCCCGGTCTGGTGGATCGCGGAGTCGGGTGAGCGGTGGCACCAGTTGTCGGGACCGTTCGTCCCCGCCTCGTACGTCCCGACGCCCTCGCCGGATATCTCGCTGTCGCCGAGCGAGATCAGCCCGGTCTTGCGGTCGGCGAGCGGGCGCTCGGCCGGGCTCCCGTACAGCTGGGTGGCTTCGGCGGCGCGGATTGCCTCCAGCTCGGGCGGGAGGGGGGTCGATGCGGTAGTGGTGGTACCGGACCGGTCTGCCGCGCCTGCCGGTCCGGCGGCAGCGGCCATGCCGCCGAACGCCGCCGCCATGGCCGCGGCAGCCGCGACCGTACAGCGAAGTCTGTGCCTGGTGCGCCTCATTGCGCCTCCCCTGGTTGTGGTTACCCCCGGTATTTACTGGTCGGTAGGCGACTTGGGAATACACAGAACAAGACAAGTGCTCAACTTTTTCAGGAGGTTGAAACCCATGGACGACGCACAGGTGCCGGCGAACAGCGGCACAGCCGGAGAGAACTACCGCATCGAGCACGACTCGATGGGCGAGGTGAAGGTGCCCGCGGATGCCCGGTGGCGGGCTCAGACGCAGCGTGCCGTGCAGAACTTCCCGATCTCCGGCCAGCGCCTGGAGCGGGCGCACATCGAGGCCCTGGCCCGGATCAAGGCGGCCGCGGCGAAGGTCAACGCCGAGCTGAAGGTGCTCGACCCGGACGTCGCCACCGCGATCCAGGACGCGGCCGCCGAGGTCGCCGAGGGCCGCTGGGACGCGCACTTCCCCATCGATGTCTTCCAGACCGGGTCCGGCACGTCCTCCAACATGAACACCAATGAGGTCGTGGCCACCCTCGCCACCGAACGCCTCGGCCGCGACGTCCACCCCAACGACCACGTCAACGCCTCGCAGTCGTCCAACGACGTCTTCCCGTCCTCCATCCACATCGCCGCGACCGCGGCCGTCACCGGCGAGCTGATTCCGGCGCTGGATCATCTGGCGGCCGCCCTGGAGCGCAAGTCCGTCGAGTTCGCGGCGGTCGTGAAGTCGGGACGTACCCATCTGATGGACGCCACGCCGGTGACGCTGGGCCAGGAGTTCGGCGGCTACGCGGCGCAGATCCGGTACGGCATCGAGCGGCTGTACGCATCACTGCCGCGCCTCGCCGAGCTGCCCCTGGGCGGCACGGCCGTCGGTACCGGCATCAACACCCCACCCGGCTTCTCCGCCGCCGTGATCGCCGAGGTCGCCCGCGTCACCGGACTGCCGTTCACCGAGGCCCGTGACCACTTCGAGGCGCAGGGCGCAAGGGACGGGCTCGTCGAGACGTCCGGCCAGCTCCGTACGATCGCCGTCTCGCTCACCAAGATCTCCAACGATCTGCGCTGGATGGCCTCCGGGCCGCGCACCGGATTGGCCGAGATCAGCCTTCCCGACCTCCAGCCGGGCTCGTCGATCATGCCGGGAAAGGTGAATCCGGTCATTCCTGAGGCCGTACTGATGGTGGCGGCCCAGGTGATGGGGAACGACGCGACGGTCGCCGTCGCGGGCGCTGCGGGTAATTTCGAACTGAACGTCATGCTTCCGGTCATCGCGAAGAATCTGCTGGAGTCCGTCCGGCTGCTGTCCAACGTCTCCCGGCTGCTGGCGGACCGCACCGTCGACGGCATCACCGCCGACGTGGAGCGGGCCAGGGAGTACGCGGAGTCTTCGCCGTCCGTCGTCACACCGCTGAACAAGTACATCGGCTACGAGGAGGCGGCGAAGGTCGCCAAGAAGGCGCTCGCCGAGCGGCGCACGATCCGCGAAGTGGTACTGGACTCGGGGTATGTGGAGCGCGGCGATCTCACGGTGGAACAGCTCGACGAGGCACTCGACGTGTTGCGTATGACACGGCCGTGACGTGGATCGCAGCGGCCGGGCGGCCGCATCCCTAAGATCTCTCCGTGACTCCGCTCCCCCACCTGAAGGAGGGGGCTTCCCACCCGAAGGTTGCGGTCCAGCCCGAACCGATCCCTCGCGGGACGCGCAAAAATTACCTCGGACCGGGGAAGCGATTCCCTCACCGGCCGAAGCCGGTGGTTCCCTCGCTAGGAGACTGATGGCAGGTACCGGAGACATCCAGCGCGCAGAAGTCGAGCCCGGCGAGACCACGTACTGGGCGCCGGGTGATCAGATTCTGTGGCGCTACCGCGGCAACGGTCCGCGGTCGCCCGGCCGCGCCCACTGCCCGGTCCACATCTGCCGACCCGTCACCGTGGTCCAGGACACCGCCGAGCTGCTCGCCGTATGGATGGCACCCGGCACCGAATGTGTGAAGCCGGTCCTCGCCGACGGCACCAGTGTGCACGCCGAGCCGCTCGTCACCCGGTACACCGCGCCCCGTACCACCGCCCGTTCGACCTGGTCCGGCACGGGCGTGCTCAAGCTCGCCCGGCCCGGCGAACCCTGGTCGGTCTGGCTGTTCTGGGACCGCGGCTGGAGCTTTCGCAACTGGTACGTGAACCTGGAGGAACCGCGCACCCGCTGGGCGGGCGGCATCGACTCCGAGGATCACTTCCTGGACATCGCCGTCAACCCCGACCGCAGCTGGCGCTGGCTGGACGAGGACGAGTTCGCGCAGGCGCAGCGCGTCGGGCTGATGGACCGGGACACCGCGCGACGGGTACGGGAGGCGGGCCGCGCGGCCGTCCGCGTGATCGACGCGTGGGGGGCGCCGTTCCGGGACGGCTGGGAGAACTGGCGGCCCGATCCGCGGTGGCGGGTACCCGTGCTGCCGGATGACTGGGACCGTACGCCCTCGCATATGCCGTCGTGAGACCCTTGATGCACCCCAGGGGGGCAAACGTAGGATCGTCCTCCGGAGGGCTGCTCCGCTTCAACCGGCGGGCGCGGCACAGGACCTGACCGCAAGTCATCGCACGAGTTGCACGATCTTCATGAGCCGCATCAGTTGCATGAGCCGCAAGAACCGCATGGACCACGACGAGGGGGTGGAGACGTGCACGCTGTCCGCCGTCCGCGCGCCGGACACGTTGTCACCCGCACACCCCGCAGGCATACGGTTTCGGCCCCGCCGAGCGGGGCACGCGGTGACAGCCGTTGTCATCGCCGCTCCTGCCGGGGCACAGTGGCGCCCCACAAGGTGATTGCCTCATACAAGCGGCCCGGACGGACGGAACCCCACGCGTGACGGAGCACCCCACCTCCCACGAAGGCCGGCAGCCTCTCGCTGCCCGGTCGCAGGAACGCGCCCGGCCGCGGCAGCAGGATGCCGCGCCTGCCGCCGCGGCGATCCCGGGGCCGGCCCCCGCGCCCGGCTCCGGCTCGAATCCCACAGCGATTCCCGGCCCCGCCGTCGCACCGAACCCGGCGACCGCGCCGAGCGCCGCCGCGGCCGGACCGGACCCGCAGGCGGTGTCCCGCCGCGAGGGCGACCGGCTGCGCTTCGTGGGCGCCGCGACCCGCCGGATCGCCCGGGGCATAGACCTGGACGAGATCGTCCTGGGGCTGTGCCGGGCCAGCGTGCCGACGTTCTCCGACGCCATACTCGTCTACCTCCGCGACCCGCTCCCGGTCGGCGACGAGCGCCCCGTCACCCCGTTCGTGCTGCGGCTGCGCCGGTCCGACCGGCTGCGTTTAAGCGACGACGAGTCCGATGCCTCCCCCTCCGCGGACAGCGAGCGGCTGCGGCTGCCCGCCCTCGACCCGCACGCCGATCTGATGCCCGCGGCCGAGCTCTGCGAGGTCCGGGCGGGCGGCGCGCTCGCCGAGGTGCTGCGCGGCGTACGGCCCGTCTTCGGTGACTCCGCGACGGCCCGCGTCGCCCTGCCCGAGCTGCTCGGCGCCGGGCGCACCGTACCCTCCGGCCACCGGGCGATCCTCGCCCCGCTGCGCGGCCGCCGGAGGGTGATCGGTGCTGCCGTCTTCCTGCGCGGGACCGAGCGGCCCCCCTTCGAGGCCAACGATCTGCTGGTCGCCGCACAGCTGGCGACGCATACCGCGCTCGGCATCGACAAGGCCGTGCTGTACGGGCGCGAGGCGTACATCGCCGACGAGCTGCAGCGCACCATGCTGCCCGACTCGCTGCCGCAGCCCACCGGTGTCCGGCTCGCCTCCCGCTACCTCCCGGCCGCCGAGACCGCCCGGGTCGGCGGCGACTGGTACGACGCGATCCCGCTGCCCGGCAGCCGGGTCGCCCTGGTCGTCGGCGACGTCATGGGCCACTCCATGACCTCCGCGGCGATCATGGGGCAGCTGCGTACCACCGCGCAGACCCTCGCCGGGCTCGACCTGCCACCCCAGGAGGTCCTGCACCACCTCGACGAGCAGGCGCAGCGGCTCGGCAGCGACCGCATGGCGACCTGCCTGTACGCGGT
The DNA here is from genome assembly GCF_040704695.1 of Streptomyces sp. NPDC048411. Lineage (NCBI taxonomy): Bacteria > Bacillati > Actinomycetota > Actinomycetes > Kitasatosporales > Streptomycetaceae > Streptomyces > Streptomyces sp. NPDC048411. The sequence goes on along the minus strand of NZ_JBEZKL010000159.1, from coordinate 2,441 downwards.
CTACGACCCGGTCGCGCACCGGATCACCATCGCCAACGCCGGGCACCCGCCGCCCGTCCTGCTTCACCTGGGCGGCCGCGCCGAGGTGCTGCGGGTGCCGCCCGGTGCCCCGATCGGCGTCGGCGGGGTCGACTTCGAAGCGGTCGAGCTGGACGCGCCCTCGGGCGCCACGCTGCTGCTGTACACCGACGGTCTGGTGGAGTCCCGGCTGCGGGACGTCTGGACCGGGATCGAGCAGCTGCGCGAGCGGCTCGCCGCCACCGCCCGGCTCACCGGACCGGATCATTCGCCACCGCTGGAGGCGCTCTGCGACGACGTGCTCGACATGCTCGGCCCCGGCGACCGGGACGACGACATCGCGCTGCTCGCCGCCCGCTTCGACGGGATCGCGCCGAGCGATGTCGCGTACTGGTTCCTGGAACCGGAGGACTCCGCCCCCGGACGGGCCCGCCGGCTGGCCCGCAGGGCGCTCAGCCGGTGGGGGCTGGACGAGCTCTCGGACTCGGTGGAGCTGCTGGTCAGCGAGGTGGTCACCAATGCCGTGCGGTACGCGGAGCGGCCGGTCACGCTGCGGCTGCTGCGGACCGACATCCTGCGCTGCGAGGTCGGTGACGACGCCCCGCAGCTGCCCCGGCAACGCCGGGCACGCGACATGGACGAGGGCGGCCGCGGACTGTTCCTGGTGAACCGGCTGGCCAGGCGGTGGGGGGCGACCCGACTGTCGACCGGCAAGGTCGTCTGGTTCGAGATGCCGACCCGGAGCCAGTAACGGCACCTCGCCGAATTAGGACAAGTCGGGGCGATCTCCACATGTTGCCATCCTCTCGTCGTCGGAGTTGACTTCAGTCGTGACCGGGCGCCGCCTGGACGATTTGACCGACACCCCGCACCGACGGGAGGACGCTCGTGTCCGAGGAAACCAGGAACACTCCTTACACCACGAACAACGCCGGGATCCCGGTGGAGAGCGACGAACATTCGCTCACTGTCGGATCCGACGGGCCGATCCTGCTCCAGGACCACTACCTCATCGAGAAGATGGCCCAGTTCAACCGCGAACGGGTCCCCGAACGGGTGGTGCACGCCAAGGGCTCCGGGGCCTACGGCACCTTCGTCGTGACCAACGACGTCAGTCAGTTCACCAAGGCGGACCTCTTCCAACCGGGCAAGCAGACCGCCATGCTCGCCCGATTCTCCACGGTCGCCGGCGAACAGGGCTCCCCCGACACCTGGCGCGACCCCCGGGGCTTCGCGCTGAAGTTCTACACCGAGCACGGCAACTACGACATGGTCGGCAACAACACGCCGATCTTCTTCGTCCGGGACCCGATGAAGTTCCAGGACTTCATCCGCTCGCAGAAGCGCCGCCCGGAGAGCGGGATGCGCGACCACGACATGCAGTGGGACTTCTGGACCCTCTCCCCCGAGTCCGCGCACATGGTGACGTGGCTGATGGGCGACCGGGGCATCCCGAAGACGTACCGCAACATGAACGGTTACAGCTCGCACGCCTATATGTGGGTGAACGCGGGTGGCGAGCGGTTCTGGATCAAGTACCACTTCAAGACCGACCAGGGCATCGACTTCTACACCCAGGCCGATGCCGACGAGATTGCCGGTATCGACGGCGACGTCCACCGCCGCGACCTGTTCGAGTCGATCAAGCGCGGCGATCACCCGAGCTGGACGCTGTACGTCCAGGTGATGCCGTTCGACGACGCACCGGACTACCGGTTCAACCCGTTCGACCTGACCAAGGTGTGGCCGCACGGCGACTACCCGCTGATCGAGGTCGGCCGGATGACGCTGAACGAGAACCCCGAGGACTTCTTCGTCCACATCGAGCAGGCGTCCTTCGAGCCGTCGAACCTGGTGCCGGGCATCGGTCCGTCGCCCGACAAGATGCTGCTCGGCCGGCTCTTCTCGTACCCCGACACCCACCGGTACCGGATCGGCCCGAACTACGCGCAGCTGCCGCCGAACCGGCCGCGCTTCGGCCGGAACTCGTACGCGAAGGACGGCCCGATGCGGTACGAGCCGACGCGCACGGGAGCGGTCTACGCACCGAACTCGTACGGCGGACCGGCCGCGGACACCGAGCGCTTCGGCGACCCGGCGGGCTGGGCCACGGCGGGCGAGATGGTCCACGAGGCGTACAAGCTGCACCGCGAGGACGACGACTGGGGCCAGGCGGGCACCATGGTCCGCAAGGTGCTCGACGACGCGGCGCGCGAGCGGCTCGTGTCGAACATTTCCGGCCATCTCCTGGACGGTGTGAGCCGCCCGGTCCTGGAACGGGCGCTGCAGTACTGGCGCAACGTGGACAAGGACCTCGGCGACCGGGTCGCGAAGGAGGTCAACGGCGACTGACCACGCACGCCGGCCGATACGGCGAAGGGTGCCACGGAGCCTATCCGTGGCACCAGATCGGAAGAGCAAAA